>NZ_QSQO01000017.1:0-43247 GCF_003436775.1 Collinsella sp. TF11-5AC | reverse complement strand
GTCAAAATGGTTGTTTTTACAGTAGCGCTAACACGAGCCCGCGGACAGGCCGGCCCCGACAGAGGGGAGGCGCCGCGCGCTCGGGCGGCGCGCCAGGGAGATAGTGGACGAGATAGTCGAGAGGCGCGGTCTCAAGAAGGAGTAACATCGGGACTTGCAGCGACGGACCTCGGGACGCTCTTACACCACGTCTGCGCGCGCCACCGTGGACATCCGCAGAGATCGCCTTTAGAAGAGCGAATTCTCAATTAGATCAATAATCGTGTCGTCTTCCGTGCGGTTTTCATCGATTTTTGCGAACATGTCGCATTCCCAAGGCCCATTGATTTCCTCAGCAAGGGCCCCGATGTGTTGCATGTCGTCGGGTTCTGGCACATCGTTGATGCTCGGATCATCAGCTTGCGGATATTGGCTTGCAATTTCGCGCTTGGCGGCCTCTTCTTCTTTGAGTGTCTCCAGGACGCGGCGACCGTATTCGAAGTAGCGCCGCAAGACAAATTGACGAAGAGTTTCTTGCAGGATGGCGAAGTTATCCGGGAGTCGACCGGGCCATATCTTCTCGCGAATGCGAATCGCTTCCATGACCCGCCTAAAAGCGGACTGCTTGAAAAACGAATGACGACTAACTGTGATAACGGCATATCCCATGTTTCGCAGCGTGTTTCGGCGTTCCTCGTCAATTGATTGCTGTTCGGGCTCGTCGTGGTAAAAGCCGTTGTATTCGATATCGGTCATCGAATTTTCGAGCAGCGCGTCGAGGTAGAAAACCGTCCGTCGCGTTAGGGCGGCGTATCTTTTGGGGACTGGGATCGGATAGTCCGTTTTGATAGCGCGTATGGCTAAGCCACCCATTGACTTGGGCATTGTCAGCATCATGACAAACGCCGTTTCGAGTGGGGAGCGACAGCCTTCGCGTACATAAGAAAGTGCCTTAAGTGCTTTATTAGATCCACGATACCCCGATGCCTCTGAAAAGAAGGCTCTGAGCTCTTCAACGCTGGTTAGGGCTGGGCGCTCGCGATATTGAGTTTCGTCGGACGTTCCAAGCGCGTAGGAGCCGCAGATTTCAAAGTAATACTCAACGAGCTCCGAAAGGTTGAGGTCGGCTGCTGCTTCTAACGCGCACAGCTTGATATCGACGATGTAGACGTTCGGCTCGAGTTCTAGGTAGCTTTCTGCATCAAACGTATAGCGCGTGCAGTGGCAGATGCAGCCCTTGCGGTGCCTTTTGGCATTATTGGAAAACGTCAGCACATGGATGCTTTCAGAATCGACATTCTTTCTGTTGAGCCATGCTCGCGCCGCTTCCAGGTTGGACGTGGTCGGCGCAGACACCTTGATCTTTTCCATAGATATGGGATCGGTCGCGTGGCTTGCGAGCGAGTTGACTGTTTGGTATACAGCGCGTGCCGTGGTATGTGACAGAACGATTCCCATACGCGCATGATGGCATAGCGGACGCCATATACGCTCGAAACTTCGGGCAACGGTATTGGGGCGCGGCTTATCTTCTGCGAACGGTGGGTTTTTGAGCTGTCGTATTGAGGGGGGCAGCTTCGGCTGGGGAGGTTTCTGTCGGCTGCCCCATTTTGGTGAACTTTAGTTGCGGATTCGTAGCTTCTAAGCGTTTTTGCCGACCGCTCAGATGCCTCACCAACATAATTTGAGTTATTCGGCCTTATCCTATACGAATGGTGCGATCGCAACGTCCTATTCGAATTGATTCAGATAGATTTATAGGGCTTGGTTGCGAAATTGGGGCGACTATAGCGCTCGATTGCGGTTCAAGGGGCCTTGACTAGTGGTTCAGCTGGCCGAACAACTCGAAAAATGTAGGTGGGCCAACCTGCCGACTATGTGAAGCACGCGTATTTGCTCGTTTTGATGAAAACTAGGGTGCAGCCATAAGGCTGCGCCCTAGTTTACTGCGTGCCGGTGTGCCCAGACGGATTGCGCTGTGCCTGGCAGGCGCTCCCGCAGATGGATCGGTTATTTCGCGAATAGGTTCTTGAGGTTGAACTCGGCCTGTACCGTGCGGAGCATGAGGTCGGTGTCGTCCAGACCCAGATGCTGCTCGTTGGCGTCGGGCGCGAGGGTGCCGCGACGGCGTGCCCAGTTCTCGAGCGCGGCGGGGGCGGACTCGCGGGGGAGCGAGCGCACGTCGGCGTCCAGGCTGCGGCAGATCTGGCGCGAGTCGATGACGATGATCTTACCCGCGCGGCGTGCCTCGGCGTAGCCGTCCAGGTGGATCTTGAACCAGCTGTCCTCAAACGCGGCGTTGTGTGCCATGTACGGGTACTTCTTCATGAGCTTGAGCAGCTGCTTCTGCAGTTCCTTGTTCTCGCGGAACGGCTTTTTGCCGTCGATGTCGTTCCAGGTGATGTGGTGGATATTCGACAGCGGTACATCCTCGCCGCGGTAGATGTCGGGCAGGCCACAGTAGTGCGCCTCGGCGTCGTGCGGGATGGCGTCGCTGGTGAGTTCCATGATCTCCCAGCCGACGTTGATGATATAACCGCGTTCGGGTGCACGGCCGGTGGTCTCGATGTCGACACCGAGCACGGTGCCCTGGATGGGCTTGCGGGCGTAGGCCACGCCGAGCGCGTCGCGGTCACCGCGGATCTCGCGCATAACGGACGCGGCGGTGCGCTTTTGCATTTTGCCGATGGCGGCGCAGGTGTCGGCGTCGGACAGGCCGCGCGAGAGCGTCGCGGGCGTCACATTGCGCAGGCGTGCCTCCCCAATCTGGTCGCAAAGGTCGCGGTTGCGGTCGGCCAGGTCGCGCACGGTGGCAAAGTCGAAGCCGGGGTCGTCCTCGGCAGTAAAATACTCGGTCTCGAGCACCTTGAGGGCCTCTTCGCCCTTCTGGCGTTCGGACTCCATGGCACCGTGGTCGCCATAGATAAACATGGGAATAAACGGCTGGCGCTCGTATTCAAGTGCTTGCGAAACGTTCATAGGCTGCTCCTTGGACGGGCCGCGTCGCGCGGCTCGGGGTTACTGAGTTGTGGCGAGATGATAGTTTACCATGGGCAACTATTGGCACCGCGCCCGGGACAACTACAATACCCTAGTTGACCGCTAGGACTTTTACAATGCTGCCGAAAGACACGAAAGGTTCCATCCGTCATGGATTTACTGATTGATATTCTGCTCGACGCCGGCAAGGACACGCTGTCGCTGGTGCCGTTTTTGTTGGTGACGTATCTTGCTCTTGAGACACTTGAGCACGTTGCGGGCGACCGCGTCAACGGCGCTATCAAGCGCGCCGGCGCTGCGGGTCCCGTGGTTGGCTCGCTGCTGGGCATGGTGCCGCAGTGCGGATTTTCGGCCATGGCAGCAACGCTGTACGCCGGCCGTGTCGTGACCTTGGGCACGTTGGTGGCGGTGTTCCTTTCGACCTCCGACGAGATGCTGCCGCTGCTACTTGCCGAGCAGGTTCCCGTGCAGACTATGGCGATGCTGCTCGCATCGAAGGCGCTGATCGCTCTAGTCACGGGCTTTATCGTGGATGCAGCTATCCGCGGCCTTCGTCGTAATGCCCGCGCGCATACGGCGATTCGTCGTACCGTGCTGGGGACCGCGGTCAATCCGGCACACGTGAACTGCGCGCACGATGACCACAGCGGTGGCGACATCATTGATGAGGTGGCCGAGGCGGGCGTGAGCGCCGATCACATCCACGAGCTGTGCGAGCGCGACCATTGCGGTTGTGATGAAGACGAGGACGAACACGAACACGGGCACGGCCACGATCACGGTCATGAGGGCGAGCATGAACACCATCATGGCCACGGCCGCTCCCACTCCCACGAAGGCGCGCCCATCCTGTCGATTATCCGCAGCGCGATTTCGCACACTGTGCAGGTCTCGGTTTTTATTTTCCTGGTGACGCTGATTCTGGTCGCCGTCCTCGAGACCTTTGGCGAGTCGGCAATCGAGCAGTTCCTGCGCGGCAATGAGACGCTCGCCGTCCTGGGCTCGGCGCTTGTCGGTCTGATCCCCAACTGCTCTGCCAGCGTCGTTATTACGCAGTTGTACCTCGAAGGTGCGCTGCAGCTGGCGCCGATGCTCGCCGGCACGCTCATTTCCGCTGGCGTGGGCTACCTGGTGCTGTTCCGCACCAATCGCAGTGCCCGCGAAAACGCCCTGTTTCTGGTCATGATGTACGTTATCGGCGCCGGTTGGGGACTCGTTCTCTCCGCCTTTGGTCTCTAAGTAGTTTTTGGGACATGCCTTACAATCCACCGTCATGACCTGGGCGTTGAGTGCGCGATAAAACAAAAAGGTAGATTTTTAGGCATGTCTCAAAAATCTACCTTGGTTAGTGCAGCAACTCGGTGAGGTTGCGTTTAAAGCGGGCGCGGTCTTCGCTGGTAAATGCTGCCGGACCGCGAGTGCGTCCGCCGGCGCGGCGTACCTTCTTTTCCTCGTGGCGAATAAACAGCTGCATGTCGATGGTTGCTTTTTCGTAGACGCGCCCGCGCACACCGATAGCGGCGGCATCGCGCCCGAGCACCATGCTCGCCAAGCCAATGTCCTGCGTCACGACCACGTCGCCCGCCTGCAGGCGTTCGACAATGGCAAAGTCGGCGCTGTCGGCGCCCACGCTCACGTCGAGCGTCGTGACCCAAAAGCCGCGTCGCGCGTGCTCGGCATCGCGCGGGTCGTCGCGGCGAATGTGCCGTTCCGGGTTTTGCGTGCTGTTGCCGGCGATAACAACGGCGACGCCCGCCCGCCGCGCGCAGTCAATCGACTCGCGCGTGACCGGGCAGGCGTCGGCATCAATAAAGAGCGTCTTTGGCATCTAGCGCACCAGTTTGCCAAACTGAATGGCGCGAACAATGAGCGTCACGCCAAACACCAGCAGCGCGGCACCGCTAAAGATGACGAGCATCTTGGCCGACCACAGCGGATAGATAAACACGAACATGCCCGCGATGATGGAGAGCGCGCCGCTCAGGATGGCGAGGGCGCGGTTGGCGGAAAGCTCGGATTCCAGAATCGACATGACGCCCTCGACGATCCAGCCAAAGCCGGCGACGACCACCACGAGCGTGGTGAGCGTCGCGGTCGAGAAGGCCTGGTTGCGCAGGATTATGACGCCGCCCAGAATGATGAGCAGGTTGGAGATGATGCTCGTAACGCGCCAGCCGGTGGGCAGCAGCGGCTCGAAAACAGCGGTAAACAGCCTGATCGCGGCCGTGATCACAAAGTAGATGCCCAAGACGGTCGTCAGGAAGACGAGGGATTTGGCGGGCGCAAACAGCAGTGCGATGCCGGCGACGAGCGCCAAGACGCCCGTGATGGCGTAAATCCAGCGCACGGCCTTGACGGCCTTGCCTGCCATGCTTTTCTCGTCAAATCCAAACGCGCTCGATTGCTTGTCATCGTTCTTAAAGATGCCCATGATGTCTCCTTTCCGTGCGGCGTAAGCCGTAGCTCTTGCAACCAGTATCGCCCAAGGGCGCCGTCGCGTGGGGCGGGAAGGGCGAATGGGAGCCTCATCTTCCCGAATTGTTTCCGTTGTTCCCCACGTCGCGATTTTCTATTCAACAGGTGTAGAACATTGCAGCCCTGTTCGTTATTGCCTACGTTTTAGGTTAGATTTTCCTAAGGACAATTGGCTTGTATTGGGGGTCCCTATGAACGAAGCAGTTCCCGAGGCACCGTCGAGTGTCGAATCGATGGCAAAGCAAGGTTGCGAAAAGCTCGGTCTGGAAGCGTTTGATGCGCTGGTCCGTCGTGCCCGTACGTGCCGCCGTTTTGACGAGTCTACGCGCGTGCCGCGCGAGTTTTTGCTCGAGCTGGCGGAACTGGCGCACCTGGCTCCCTGCGGTGCCAATGCTCAGCGTCTGCGTTTTCATGTGGTGAGCGGTGCCGAGGATTGCGCGCGTGTATTTGATGAGCTTGCATGGGCCGGCGCGCTTAAGGATTGGCCGGGTCCTGCCGAGGGCGAGCGTCCGACCGGCTACATCGCGATTCTTGCCGAGCGCGCTGTTCCGGGTAAGCCCGCCGCGCCCATCACCGAGGTCGACACCGGCATTGCCGCGCAGACGATGATGCTCGCCGCCCGCAGCGCCACGCCCGAGGTGGCAGCCTGCATGTTCAAGGCCTTTACGCCCCACGCGATCGATGCCATGGGACTCGATAACGACAAGTATGAGCTCAAGCTGATCATGGCTTTTGGCGTTCCGGCCGAGACGCAGGTGATCGATGCGATCGATTCCAACCCCGACGGCTCCATCAATTATTGGCGCGACGAGGCGCAGGTGCACCACGTACCCAAGCGCTCGCTTGCCGACGTGCTGCTGTAGTTGTGCGTCGTTGCGGTGCAATCCGGCGGCAAAATGACCACAAAGGCTCCTGTCCCCTTTGTGGTGGTACGAGGGGAGGGTGTGTGGCAGATCTGTATTTGGTGCGGCATGGGCAGACTGAGCTCAATGTGCAGAGCATTTTGCAGGGCTGGCACGATTCGCCGCTTACGGCGCGCGGGCGCGAGCAGGCGCTGACGGCGCGTACGGCGTTTGCGGCGCGTGGCGTGGCCTTTGATCATGTGTATTCCTCGCCGTTGGGCCGGGCGCGGCATACGGCCGAGCTTATCGTTGGCGAGGGCCGTTCCATTGAGCTGGTCGATGACCTGCGTGAGTGGCATTTTGGCTCGCTGGAGGGCACATCAAATCGCGAGATGCCGCCGCAGCCCTGGGGCGATTATCCGGTGGCCTTTGGCGGCGAGTCGGAAGTGCAGCTTCAGTCGCGCATGGTCGCGGCGCTGTCCCGCATCATGGCCAGGCCGCAGCACGACTGCGTGCTGGCGGTTTCCCATGGCTCAGCCTGCCAGGAGTTTCTTGAGTATGTGACTGGCGGGGGAGAGCTGCCCGACAACGGTGCCGTGCTTCATTTTGGCTGTTGCGACGGGGCGTTTTCGCTCTTGGGTTGGTAACGAACGAAAGGACCCCTATGAATAAAGATCTGTATCTGGTCCGTCATGGACAGACGATATTCAACCTTAAGCGTATCATTCAGGGGTGGAGTGATTCGCCGCTTACGCAGTTGGGTTGCGACCAGGCGGCGCGCGCCGGCATGTTTTTACGTGCGCGCGGCATTGAGCCCGATCATGCCTACACCTCCACGCTTCATCGCACCGAGCAGACTATCGCCAACTTGTGGCCGGGCTTGGCGTACGAGCGCTTGGACGGCCTGCGTGAGTGGTTCTTTGGCGACTTTGAGGCCGAGCGCGTGATGCTCATGCCCGAGCGCCCGTGGCGCGATTTCTATCGTCAATTTGGCGGCGAGGGCCAGATGCAGGTGCGCGAGCGCATGGTGGCGACGTTGACCGATCTTATGCGACGCCCGGACCACGAGTGCGTCCTCGCGGTGAGCCACGGATCGGCCATCAAGGAGTTCATGGACCACGTGAAGGGTGCGGCGGCCGACGAGCGCGATCGTGTGCCGGGCAACTGCTCGGTGCTACATTTCGTGTTTGACGATACGACCGATACGTTTGAACTGGTTGAGATTTTTACGCAGGAAGACTACGCGCGCGAGCTGGGGCTTGAGCCGCTCGTGGCTGCCGCGGGTCCGCAGCGCGGGTAGTTTGGGCGTGGCGGTGCGGGTCGCCGACTTACTTGCTCGATGCGAAAGGGGGCGGAGATGCATGCGCTGGCGTTGCATCTCCGCCCCCTTTTTTGTTGAGCTGCCGAGTCTTTGTGCTGGGCGTTTAGGCTCTGTTAGAACCGTGAGATCTGGTGAGTGAGCAGACCCGTCGGAATCTGCGGCGCGCCGCCGCTGACCTGCGCGGTGGGGAACAGCACGGCTACAGCAAAGTTGAACGGCTCTTTGCCAGAGTAGGCGCCGGCAGTGCGGGCCTCGTCGGCCAGAATCTGCGATGCCCCAGCCAGCGCGGCAGCGTAGGTGGGGTCGTCTGCCGGCGTCGGCTCCGGTGCCTGGTCGAGCATGGCTCGGATGGCGGCAACAGCGTCCTCGCGCTTGACCTCCCACACGCGATGTGAAATGCCGGCGGGGTCGGTGACGGCGTAGAGCGAGGCGCCCTCTTTGGCGGCGCCCAGGATGATGCTCATGACGGGAGAGGCCTCGTAGGCGAGCGACACGGGACGGGGCTGTACCTTGAGGTCGGCGATTGCTCGCGCAGCGGCGAGTGCGTCGATGCTCTCGGCGGCAGCCTCGTCGCTACCTGTCAGTACGTTAACCGGGCAAATCGCCACGACACCTGTCACGCGACCCGGCTCGCCCGAGCATTCGTATACGTAATACGCCGCACCCGGGTCCTTGAGCATGAGCCCATCGGCAATGGCTCCGCGCAGAGCATCGTTGCCGCTCAGGATGCTGCCCATTGCAGGCAACGCCTCGAGCACGCGGTCCTGAGCCGGGCGGATGCAGGGAAACGGAAGTGCTTTCATGGGCGGTCCTAACGCGCGAGTCGGTTTGTTCGCGGCTTATTATGCCCCAACTTGGCCGTTCGCGTCCCAGAGCACGTTATCGGCGAGCGCGATTAGCACCTGCTGACAACGATTGATATCGGCGTGGGGCACATACTCGTTGGGCTTGTGTGCGAGCGCGAGCGATCCGGGGCCGTAGCTCATACAGTTGCGGTTGCCCGTCTTGCCAGCAATGACGGCGGTATCGGTGTAGCCGGTAAAGAAGCCGACGGTCGTGTCCGCGCCTGTCACATCGTCTGCTGCGCGCTTGAGTGCAGCTAGAAGGGGAGAGGCTGGATCGCGCTCGATGGCGGGGCGGTCGCCTGTCGCGGTATAGCTTCCATGGCAGCCGGGGACCGCGGCTTCGGCAGCGACAATGGCCTGCTCTACCATGCGCGTCGCGGCGGCCGTATCAGTCGGCGGGGTCAGGCGCATATCGACCCAGACCTTAGCGTGGTCGGGCACGACATAGGGATGGTAGCCACCCTCGATCTGTCCAAACGTGATGGTCGATGGCCCCAGCTCCTCATGTAAAGGTAGCGTCGCAAACGTGCGACGAAGCGAGCACACGACCTCGGCCATGGCGGCGACGGCGTCGGCGCCCTTCCAAGGCTGGCTTGCATGAGCCGTGACGCCGGCCATCTCGATCTCGAACCACGTACGCCCCTTGTGCGACACCTGGATCTGTCCGTCGGTGGGTTCGGTGTCCAGCACCCATTCGCGCGAGCCGACCCAGCCAGCATCGATCGCGGCCTCTGAGCCGCGCATGAAGTCTTCCTCGTCGACCGAGCAGATGAGCGAAAAGCCGCGGCGTGGCAGCGCGCCATCCGACGCCACGCGCTCGAGCGTATGGACCAGTGCGGCAATGGCGCAGGCCAGGCCACCCTTCATATCGCAGGCACCGCGGCCATAGAGTTTATCGTCGCGCACAACCGCCCCAAGCGGTGCGATATCTGCGTCCCAGCCATCGCCCAAGGTGACGGTATCCATGTGGCAGATATAGACCAGCCGCGGCTCGTCGCTTTGGCCCGGCACGGTGACTTTAAGGTTGCGGCGCCCGGGCAGCACTTCGAGCTCCTCAATCTGCACGGCATCGAGCGCAGAACTATCAAGTTGTGCCAGCTGCTGCTCAATGAGCCTCTTAATGAAGCGCTCAATTTCATCCTCATACGCGCCCGGGTCTGAGCTGTCGATCCGCACGAGCTCCTGCGCAAGCCGCCAGGCAAAGTCCTCATCAACCATATGCAACCTCACAATCAGTCTGCTTTCCAAACCGATTGTAAGCCTCTTGAGAGATCCGCGGCGTGCGCGCAGCGGTATTTACCGTTCGCAGGCCGAGCCAGCGCGTTTGCCGTCCAGGCGGGTTTGCAAACGACGCGGTGGGTACGTACCCTTCATGGACGACATGCTGTGCGACATATCTGCCTTTCGGTATCACCGGATACCCCCACAGGTCTTGGCAATAATGCCGGACCTGCCCGATTCTGCGGACGATCCGCGCAGGGAGCACCTATGTGAGCATCCGCTCGTCACGCATTTCCTGGGCACCCCGTTACACGTGTTGGCGCAGGGCAGCTGCGGACGTAAGGGCGATCGCATTGTCAGGCATGTTTGGAACGGGGAGAGGCCGTTTGATTCCGTGCGGCAGACGGAGTTTGGCTTCGATGTTGCGTCCCCACTCTTTACCCTGCTGACCCTGGCTTCCTCGGTCTCAAACGAGCGTCTAATCATGTGCATGTATGAGATGTGCGGCACCTTTGCCGTGTGCAAGATTGCGCCTCAGGTAAAGTCGGCACTTGAGCAGGCATATGGGAGCCGATGGAGTGACGCACGGTCGGGCTGGGAAAACGTAAAGGATACCTCGGGGAATCCAACAGACTTGTGGAAACGACCTCCCTTGATTGAGCTCTCTGAACTTACCGAGTACGTCGATAAGATCCCGGGGCTCCGCGGCGCTAAATCGTTCACGCGTGCCGCGAAATGCATTACGGGGGTGGCGGCATCGCCGCTCGAGGTCCAGGCTTCGATGCTGTTTGGCCTTACGAGGTTGCGCGGCGGCGAAGGGCTGCGCCTTACCAATAACGTCGAGATTCGCTTGACGCGCAGCGCCCGCCTGATTTCGGGGCTTGATAGGCGCTATGCCGATATCCTGCTGGCAAATAAGGACGGCAGTCGAGAGTGTCTTGTTGAATGCCAAGGTAAAGCCATTCACGGATCCATTGAATCCAAGATCTCGGACTCCGATCGAACGACGGCCTTGCAAGCCATGGGATATCCCGTCGTTCTGATGACCTATGGTCAGCTGGCCGACTTCGATGCCTTCCGCGTGGTGATGGAGCTCATCATGTCCTATCTCGATGTGCCGCTGAAAGACAAGACGCCGCGACAGCAGGAGCTCGAACGGCGGCTTCGTGAGGAGATTTTTATCGATTGGGCGGGAATGTAGTCGCGCGGTGGGTAAACGGTAGCGCGAGCTAGAGTTCTGGTCGCAAAAAGGCTTCAATTTTGCCTTGGAGGGACCCTAAAAATGCTATCTAGAATAAGTTGTTTCGGAAAATAGACAGTCAACTTACATTCGGCACATAGAGACCGATTTTTACCTACTAAAGTCCCTGATAAAGCTGTTTATCAAAGCGGGTGTGCTTAGCGACTGGAGCCTCACTATCGATTATCTGAAAAAACTTGTTCTGGGTATCATTTTAAAGTCGTCCGGAGCAACAAAATCGCCCCCCGTTTCGTGAAAACGGGGGGCGAATGGGCTTCGTGGTCTGTCTGGCAGGCTTGGCACCGGCGCTATTTAATCACGCGCACGCGATACATCGACGGAATCTGCTTGAGCGCCTCGATGGTGCTGCCGTCCAGGTGCTCATCGGTGTCGAACATGGTGTAGGCGTTCTCGCCGGCGGATTCGTTGGTCATACGCTGCACGTTGGCGTTGTCCTTGGCAAGGATTGCCGTGATCTGACCGATCATGTTGGGCACGTTGGCGTGCAGGCAGGCGATGCGGCTCGCGGCGCGCGCCTTGCCCATGCTGCAGGCGGGGTAGTTGACGCTGTGCGCGATGTTACCATTCTCCAGGTAATCCTTGAGCTCGCTGATGGCCATATCGGCGCAGTTGGCCTCGGCCTCGCCGGTGCCGGCGCCCGAGTGCGTGGTGATAAACGTGTTGGGCATCTTGACGGTCTTGGGCGTGGCAAAGTCACAGCTAAACCAGCTCAGCTTGCCCGCGCGCAGGGCGGCGTCGACGGCGTCCTCGTCAATGATGGTTTCGCGCGCGTAGTTGATGAGCACGGCGTTGGGTGCCAGCAGGTTAATCTGCTCGGTGCTGATCATGCCGATGGTGTCTGCCTTGCTGGGCACGTGCACGGTGAGGTAGTCGCAGCCGCGGCACAGATCCTCGAGCGTGCCCACGCGCTGCACCTCGCGGCTCAGCACCCACGCGTGCTCGACGGAAATGAACGGATCGTAGCCGTAAACGTCCATGCCCAGGTCGACACAGGCGTTGGCGACCTTGGAGCCTACGTTGCCCAGGCCGATGACGCCGATGCGCTTGCCCTTGAGCTCGCGGCCCACAAAGGCCTTCTTGGCTTTTTCGGCATCGACCTGGATCTCGGGGTCGTCGGCGTTGTCGCGCACCCAGTTCATCGACTGCACTACTCCGCGGCTCGAGAGCACCAGCATGCCCAGGACGAGCTCCTTGACGGCGTTGCTGTTGGCACCGGGGGAGTTAAAGACGACGACGCCCTTCTTGGCGTACTCCTCGACGGGGATGTTGTTGACGCCGGCGCCGCAGCGGGCGATGGCGCGGATGCCCTCGGGCAGCTCGTAGCCGTGCAGGTCGGTGGAGCGCATCAGGATGGCGTCGGCCTCCTCGGCGGTGCCCACAAACTCGTAGCCCTCGCCAAACTCGACTTTGCCGTCTTTGGTGATGTCGTCGATGGTCTTAATCTTACGCATGGAAAAACTCCTTAGCAGGTTTTGATCTAAACAGGGTGGTCTGAGGTGGCTGGTCAGCCCGCGCGTTGCGGGCTAGTTAGATCGCGGACTCAAACTATGCTGCGCTTCGAAGTCCTTCATGTACGAGGCCAGTGCCTGCGCGTCTTCCATGGTTACGGCGTTGTAGACGCTGGCGCGCATGCCACCCACCAGGCGATGACCCTTGACGTTTTGAATCTGGTGCTCGGCCGCGCCTGCGACAAAGGCGGCGTCGAGGTCGGCATCGCCGGTACGGAACGTGACGTTGGCGATGGAGCGGCTGTCGGCCTGTGTGGTGCCATGGAACAGCACGCTGTGCTCGAGCAGGTTATAGAGCAGGTTGGCCTTGGCCCAGTTGCGCTCGGCCATGGCGGCAAGTCCGCCGGTCTGCTCAACCCAGCGGAATACCTTGCCGCACACGTAGATACCAAAGGTGTTGGGCGTGTTGAGCATGGAGCCCTTGGCGGCCTGGGTCTTAAGGTCCAGGTACTGCGGCGTCTGCGCAAAAGCGGGGCCATCTGCGATGAGGTCGTCGCGCACGATGACCACGGTCACGCCCGCGGCGCCGGCGTTTTTCTGCGCACCGGCGTAGATGAGCCCGTAGCGCTCAACGTCGAGCGGCTGCGACAGAAAGCAGCTCGAGACATCGGCGACCAGCGGCACGTCGTCGCAAGCGGGCAGCTCGTGGTACATGGTGCCAAAGATGGTGTTGTTCTGGCAGATGTAGACGTAGTCGAGCCCGCCGCCCGCGGCCTCGGCGGCAATGCGCGCGTTGATGTCGACTATGGTGGGTATGCGGTCGAAATTGGTGTCCTCGGAGCTCGCGAGCAGCACGGCCTCGCCGTACTTGGCGGCCTCCTTGTACGCCTTGTTGGCAAAGTTGCCGGTCACGACGTAGCCGGCGCGGCCGCGGCGCATGAGGTTCATGGGGATGCCCGCAAACTGCAGCGTGGCGCCGCCCTGCAAAAACAGGACACGGTAGTTGTCAGGGATGCTCAGCAGGCGGCGCAGGGTTGCCTCGGCGTCGTCGATGATCTGCTGGTACATACTAGATCGATGGCTCATCTCGAGCACGGACATGCCGCAACCGCGGTAGTCCATCATCTCGTCGGCGATCTCGGCGAGCACGCTGGTGGGCAGCGCGGCCGGGCCAGCTGAGAAGTTGTGCACACGTGCCATCTTCTAGGTCCCCCTCGTAGTCGTTTGAACGTTCGGGATACTTTAGCACAGTGCAGCGCCAGGTGCGACCGCATCACGGTAAAACTCGAGTGCGCCGCTATGATTTACAGGATGGTTACATGGGGGAGGGGCCTTACTCCTCCGGCAGGTCTAGGTCTGCGAGCGACCGCATCAGGCTTTCCAGGCGCTTGATCTCTTCGTCGCAAATTAGCTACCCCTGGCCGCTACGACGCCAGTGTGGCGATGACGGCTTCGTCGCCGGCGTATATTAGGGTGTCGCCGTCGGGGATGATCGTTTGGCCTTCGCGCTTGAGCATCACCACGATAAACGGGTGCTTGCCCTGCGGCACGTCGCGCAGGCGCTGACCGGCCAGGCGACCGTGGGGCGTCACGGTGACCTCGCGCAGCGTAACCTCGGCACGCTCTTCGAACGTTGGGGCTGCCATCACCAGCAGATCGCCTTCCTGGATCACGGTGTCGCCATTGGGCAGTACCGGATGCGCCCCGTCGCGCAGCACCAGGACCACGAGCATGTCCGTGGCGCTGCCGATATCGGCGAGCGAGCGCCCGGCAAACGGATGGCCAGCGCCCACCTTGAGCTTTACAAACGACATGCCGTCCTCGTCGCGGTAGTCGTTAAAGGTGCGGCGCACGTCGCCGGCCGCATCGATCATATCGAGTTTCTTCGCCACCGCCGGCAGTAGCGAACCCTGCACCACAATGCTCGATACGGCAATCACAAACACCAGGTCAAATAGGTCGTGTCCGCCGGGAACGCCGGCCACCACAGCAAAGAGACTAAATACGACCGAAGCCGCGCCGCGCAGACCCGCCCAGCTTACGAGCGCCACCTGGCGAGGGTTCGTCTTAAAGGGCGCCAGCAGCAGGCCGACGGCGATGGGACGGCTCACGAAGAGCATAAACGCCATGAGCGCCAGGCCCGGTAGCAGCATTTGCGGCAGGCAGGCGGGCGTCACGAGCAGGCCGAGCAAGAAGAAGATCGTCATCTCGGCCATCTCGGTAAGGGTGTCAAAGAAGTGCGCCAGCTCGACCTTGCCGGTGATGTCGCTCGCGCCCAGCACAATGCCGGCCAGGTACACGGCCAAAAAGCCGTTGCCGCCCAGATAGCTCGGCAGCGCGTAGGCCACGATCGCCACGGCGAATAAAAAGATGGTCTGCGCACCCTCGGCTGTTGCATGTGCGCGCTCAATCAGGCGGCCCGATGCCCAACCGATGGCAAGGCCCAGCCCCACGCCTAGGATGATCTGCTTGGCCAGCAGCACGGGGATGTTAATGTCGCCGCCGGCCGCGAGTGTGGCGAGCACGGCGGTGAGCATGTAGGCGACGGGGTCGTTGGAGCCCGATTCGACCTCGAGCAGCGAGTCGGTCCCGCCCCTCAGCGACAGACTGTGCTCGCGCAGCACGCTAAAGACGCTGGCCGCGTCGGTGGATGCCACGACCGATCCCAACAGCAGGCCGCCGATCCAGTCGAAGCCCAGCACAAAGTGGGCGAACACGCCGGTGATGCCAGCAGTGATGACGACGCCGAGCGTGCTCAGCAATACCGCGGGCACGGCAACGGGTTTGGCACGGTCGATATTGGTGTTAAAGCCGCCGTAGAACATGATGAACAGCAGCGCCGTGCTGCAGACGGTTTCGGTGAGCGCGTAGTCGCTAAATTCGATGTGCGCCGGCCCGTTGACGCCCAACAGCATGCCGAGCGCGATAAAGATGAGCAGGGTGGGGAAGGGGAGTTTTTTGCCGACGGGCTTGATGGTCAGGCACAGAATAATAACGAGGCCGATAAAGAGAAGGATCTGGTTCATGGATGGTGTCCGCTCCTGGGTGGTTGGCGTGGCACGGTCAGTTGTCTGCGGTTGTTTGTACCCAAAGATGGTGGGTTTATGGGGTTGGATTGCGGGCGTGCGCGATATCGTCATAGACGGCTGCCGTCTTTGCCTCTGCTCGGAAACCCTTTCCAGCTTTATTGCAACGGAGTACAATGGGTAACGTTTAAGTTCAACTTGAAGTTTTAGTTGCGGCACCGGGCTTCGGCCGCAATGCAAGGAGAGGCGTACCATGGCAATCTATGTGACATCTGATGCTCACGGGCACGTGCGTGCGCTTGACGAGGCCCTGTCTAAGATCTCGCTGACGTCCGACGACACGCTGTACGTGCTGGGCGACATGATCGATCGCGGGCCCGATCCGGTCGGCGTTATTAAGCTCGTGCGCTCGCTGCCCAACGCCCACGTGCTCAAGGGCAATCACGAGCAGATCATGCTCGATGCCATCATTGGCCAGGATCCGCTCGATGCCGAGACCTGGGATATCAACGGTGGCTGGACGACGCGCGAGCAGCTCAACGACATGGAATTTGAGGCATACGAGGAGCTCGTGCGATGGATGGCCGCGCTGCCGCTCTACGCGGTGGCCGAGACCGAGGAGCGCCCGTACCTGCTGGTGCATGCCGGCATCCAGACCGAGGCGGCGCGCGCGTTTTTGCTTGAGCATGGTGTCGATTGCGGTGACGGCAGGGGAGCGGTCGATGCCGATAGCGAGCTGCTGCGGCAAATGCTCGCCGTGCAGTCGTTCGATGACCTGCTGTGGATTCGTCACGGCTATTGGGATGCGCCGACGGGACTGCTTTCTGCCGAGGGCGAGGGGCCGGTCGTGGTGAGCGGCCACACGCCAACGGTGTCGCTCGGGCGTTATTGCGAGGTAGGTGGCCTTGCGGGACTCGATGAGGAGTCGGGCCGCGGGCAGATTGTGCGTCTGGGTGGCGAGGATACCGCCGGCGTGCCCGATCGCATCGATATCGACTGCGCCGCCGCCACCGGCTCCGAGTTCGGTCGCGTGGGCATCCTGCGCCTTGATGACGGCGCCGAGTTCTATGCGAACATCAACCCAGGCGAATAATCGGTGCAAAGGGTAGCTAATTTGGGACGGAGCTTTTTTGACTACTTTCGGAGAATAGCGCCTTTTTGCTCGGTAAGCGCGAGAAATGAGGAGCGTCTGCGTCCTCGGCAGTGCGAAAATGCTCAAAAAACCGTCGCAACGGAGTCAAACGACGTTGCGACGGTTCTTTTTTGGCTGCCCGCTGGCTAAGTGAGTAGACTTTTTTGGAAATGCCGAGCAGCCGGCAAATTTGCCTCAACAAAACCGCAGGTCACTGACTTGTGTTTTGCCGGTGTGGTCAGGGATTCGGCAAAAGTCTACTCACTTAGTTTTGCGTGTCGCAAATCGTCCGCAACGAGACCCCCCATTGCGCCAATTAGGCGCCGTACGGGTTGCGGTCGCGTTCGATGCGTTGGCGGATGTGGGCGTATTCGATAATCAGCAGCACCAGGAGTAGGGCCATGATGGCTAGGTAGCTCACCACGGCGCCCATCAGACCCAGCAGCTTAATCAGGATCACCGGCAGCACCACGCTTACGGCGAAGCAGATCAGGTAGATCTTGGTGACATCGCCGGCGTGGCGCAACACCGTGATGATGGCGTAGATAAAGTCGATTGCCGCGGTGACGCCGCCGGCGACAACCATTAGCAGTGCCAGCGTGCGGTAGCGCTCAAAGTTGAGGCCGTACATAAAGCTCATGATGGGGATGCCGGGGCCTGCCATAAATGCGGCGCACGCTCCGGTAATGACCACGATCAGTGCCATAACGGCAACAATAATCAAGTCAAAGCGGCGACGCTTGCGCGGATTCGCCCAAATGCTCGACAGACGTAGGAGCTGCGGTTTATAGATAAATCCAATGCTCAACAAAATAGCCTGCGCTGGAAAGAACAGTGCATTAAAGTACAGCTGGTATTTGTAGGCCAGTGTGCCTTCCATCACGAACTTGGGCATGCTCTCGATGAGGTTGAACAGGAACAGCGCACCAAAGAGCGGGGCGCACTGGATAAACAGGTGACCAGCCTCGCGCAGACTCATACGGCGTGATTTTTCGGTTTCGAGCAGGGCGAGCGGGGCGGTGACCAGCACGAGCGAGGCAATCGCGGTAACACCCATGGCCATGGCGGCGATGGGCATGCTGCGCGTGAGGAACAGTGCCACGCTAAAGACCGCGATGACGCCGACGGATCGTAGCGTTTGGCTCATGCCGGCCAGGTAGAGTTTGTCGGCCTGCTGCAGGCGGCCCTCGTACACGTCGGCAATGCCGTCGATCACCTTATACAGGTAGACGCCCAGGCCGATTGTGGCCATCTGCGCATCGTAGCCGCGGGCGCTGCTGTATACCAGGCCGCATGCCAGCGCGAGCGCTCCGCAGATCCAGCGGTTGAGCTGGTAAGAGGCAAAGGACGTCTTTTCGTCGATGTCCGAGACCTGGAAATTGCGCACGCCGTAGTTGCACGCGATCATGATGAGCGTGCCGGTGACAAAGGCGATGGAGAATTTGCCAGCCTCCTCGGCGCCCACGAGCTGTGTGGACACGATGGTGAGCAACGGAAACACCATGCCCCACACGGCGGTGCCCAGGGTATTCCAAAGGTAGTCGCGACGGGTGGCGTGATCTTCGTACTCGGCTTCTTGCGTGGAGAAGCCGCCGCCGTAGACGGCTCCGAGCAGGCGGTTCCACCAGGCATTGACCCTGCGGTGGATGGGGCCGGGCTCGCGATCGCGCTCGCGGCGACGGCGTGTGGCCTGGCTGCTGTCGGGACCGCCGGCGTTACGCTGGCTTAGCTCTTGGATTCGTGCGAGCTCCTCGGCGGTGTGCGATGCGGGGAACAGGCCGTTCTCGATGCGTCCGCCCTGCCCGTGCGCCCCGTCCGATACGGTGGGGTCGGCGACGCCGTTGCGGCGGGCGATGGCGCGGCGAATGCTATCGATGGGCGTGATGCTCAAAGCGGAGTCCTTTCTATTGCTGCGCTCTAGTATAGACGCGACGGTGTTCGTTCGTGTTTTTGAACAGGTTGTTCGATAATTTCGGTGGCGCCATTCAGTAGACGGCATTTGGGGACGTTCCTTATGTGCCGGCACTTTGGGAACGTCCCTAAGTGCCGGCATCCGGGGTCGCTCCTTGGTTGTTGCCTGTTCAAGAGTGTCCCTAACGACTAGGCCGCTTGCGTGCGATTTTTGACCGTTGGGCGGGCTTGCCGCCCTTGCCGCAAAAACGTTTTTGCATATCGGGTACAACGGGCTTTACGTGAGTAAAGTGCGCGCCGCGTCCACGTGTCGCGTTTTTAAAGGAGGCCCCATGCCTGGTGTTACCCCTGCAGATGTTTTGTCCAACTTTGGTATTACGCTGGTCGAAGATCCCGCCGAGAATCAGCCCCGTCTGCTGGTCGATCTACCCGCCGCGGAGCTCGTCGAGCACGCTATCCGCCGCGAAGAAGGCCGCATGGCATCCAACGGCGCGCTGGTGATCGAGACGGGGGAGCGTACCGGCCGTTCCCCCAATGACCGCTTTATCGTCGACACCCCCGATGTCCACGACAAGATTGCCTGGGGCGCCGTCAACCGCCCGCTGTCCGTCGAGAGCTATGAGGCCATCAAGGCCGGCATCGTCGACTATCTCAACGAGCGCGACGTGTTCGTCACCCGTGGCATGGCAGGCGCCGACCGCAACCACACGCGTCGACTGCTCGTTGCCTGCGAGCGTGCCAGCCAGGCACTCTTTATTAAGCAGATGCTCGCCCGTCCGCTCGCCCGCGAAATCGCGCGCACCGGCGAGCCCGACTTCTGCGTACTCGCAACGCCCGGTTACCAGTGCGACCCTGCCATCAAGGGCCTCAACTCCAGCGCTGCCGTGGTCATCAACTTCCAGGAACGCGTGATTCTGGTCGCCGGCACCGGCTACTCCGGCGAAATCAAAAAGTCCATCTTCAGCGTCATGAATTACCTGCTGCCCGTCGAGGACGACGTGCTGCCCATGCACTGCTCGGCCAGCATGGATCCCGTCACGCACGAGACCGCCGTGTTCTTTGGCCTTTCGGGCACGGGCAAGACCACGCTTTCGGCCAACCCCACGCGCCTACTGATCGGCGACGACGAGCACGGTTGGTCCGACATGGGCATCTTCAACATCGAAGGTGGCTGCTACGCCAAATGCGAGGGCCTGGACGCGTTCCACGAGCCCGAGATCTTCAACGCTGTCCGCTTTGGCGCGATCTGCGAAAACGTGGTGCTCGACGAGAACCGCAAGCCCAACTACGACGACATCTCGATCACGCACAACACGCGCGTGGCATACCCTGTGGAGCACATTCCCAACGCGTGGACCAAGGGCATGGGCACCACTCCAAGCGTCGTACTGTTCCTGACCTGCGACGCCTTTGGCGTGTTGCCGCCCATCTCACGCCTGACGGCCGATGCCGCCATGTATCACTTTGTGACGGGCTTTACGGCCAAGATCCCCGGCACCGAGGTCGGCGTCACCGAGCCCACGCCCACGTTCTCTTCGCTGTTTGGCGAGCCGTTTATGCCGCTCGACCCCATGGTCTATGCCAAGATGCTCGGTGAGCGCATCGCCGACGGCCGCACGCGTGTGTACCTGGTCAACACCGGCTGGATTGGCGGCGGCTACGGCGTGGGCCATCGCATCGAGCTTGCCTACACGCGCGCCCTGGTGGCCCGCGCCCTCGACGGTACCATCGAGGACAGCGAATTCGTGCATGACGATATCTTTAACGTTGACATTCCCACCACGTGCCACGGCGTGCCCGACGGCATCCTGGTGCCGCGCCAGTACTGGCAGAGCACCGCGCGCTACGACGAGGCGGCGCACAACTTGGCCGTGATGTTCGAGGAGAACTTCGAGAAGAAGTACTCGCACCTGCCCGAGTCCGTGAAGGCCGCCGGTCCGCACGCTCAGGTGCACGCCGACGCCCGTCATCGCGGCCGCGGCCTGCTGGGACTCCGACGCTAGCGTTGCTTCAGACCCAAAAACCACCATAAAGGGGACAGGCACCTTTGTGGTGGTTTTACTCGCGCGGATGACTCGGGTTACAATACGCCTGACATATTGCCCCCTTCTCCGGATGGGGGCAGCGTAAGCGCTCTTGTGGCGGCACCGTAGGACTTTGAAGGTGGCCGTCGTAAGGGCGCTTTTTGTTTAGGCGCCCTCGCTCGGGCGCGCACGATGAAGGGAGAGCGCATGAAGAGCTTTATTGCCGAGGATTCGTTTTGGGAGCTATTTCCGCAGGCGGCTGTCGGTGTTGTGGTCGTAAAGGGCATGAAGCCCGCGGCTCAGATTCCTCAAGAGGACGTGGACGCGATTGCGGCGTTGCTCGACCGCGCCAATATCGACGCGGAGCGTCATCTGACCAGCGATACTATCAGCGAGAACGTACCGGTCAAGGCATGGCGCGAGGCTTATCGGCTGTTCAAGACCAAAAAGGGCGCGCGTTGCTCAATTGAGAACCTGCTCAAGCGCGTGCTCAAGGGCAAACCGGTGGGCCACATTACGCCCGCGGTGGACATCTACAACACGGTGTCGCTGACCTACGCGCTGCCCGTTGGCGGCGAGGACCTGCATGCGATTGAGGGGGATCTTTGCTTGAAGGTGACTGACGGCGGCGATGCGTTCCTGCCACTTGGCGAGGAAACGGATGACCCGACGCTGCCCGGCGAGCTCGCCTACATCGATGATGCGGGCGCCGTATGCCGCTGCTGGAACTGGCGCGATGGCGTTCGCACGGCGCTGTCCGACGATTCGGCCGATGCATTCCTGGCGATTGAGTGCGTGGAGCCCGAGCGGATGGGGGATTGCCAGGCTGCCGTTGATCGTCTCGCCGAGTTGCTCGAGCGCTATCTGGGAGCGACGGTTGTCGTTAAGACGCTTGTGACCCGCGACAATCCCTGCGTGGGGCTGTAGCGAAGTCTGCGGATCAAACTCGATGCCCCAAACCACCACAAAGGTGCCTGTCCTCTTTGTGGTGGTTTTTATGTTGATGGGTTAACAAATGGGATATTTGGGTATGGGTGTTGCCTTGTGCGGCTAAGATGTTTACCCGTTAGCATCATGTAAGCGAAAGGCGGTCGTCTCCCATGCAGCAGAACGACGAGACACGTTTCGAGGACTTTGTCGGACTGATCAGCGGGCTCTACAAGGAGATCCAGCGCATTAAGACATCCGAGGGCGCAAGGCTGGGCCTCAAGGGCTCCGACGTTATGTGCCTGTACTATCTTGAGCGCAGCAAGGACGGCCTGACTGGCGCTGACCTGGCTCGCATGGCAGGCGTGACCCGTGCCGCCGTCTCGCGCACGCTCGCGCATCTGGAGGAGGGCGGCTACGTCGAGGTCGACGACTCGGGTGATGCGGCCGTTAAGTATCGTGCCCCGGTGCGCCTGACCGCTCTGGGCGGCGAGAGCATGAGCGAGGCGGACCGCATCATTCGCGAGGTGCTCGATACCACCGGCAAGGCCATGGGCGTGGAGCAGCGCGAGCAGATGTATGCATCGCTGCGCACGATCCTCAACACCCTGCGCGAGATCTAGAGCCGCGCTGGCGCTAGCTTTCAGCCAAGAACTGCATCGTCCCGTTTGAGCGCGTATGCCGTGCCGGGGCATTGCTGTCAAAATTCCCCGCGCGGGACCTGCGCAAGAAAGGATTCGTTATGTCCGTCCGCATTATTACCGATTCCGCAAGCGATATGTCGCCGGCGGAGCACCCCGCTCTGCGTGTTCTGCCGCTGTCCGTCACCTTTGGCACCGATGTGTATATGGATGGCGTCGACATCGATCACCAGCGCTTTTACGAGATGCTTGTGGAGCGCGATGAGCTGCCCAAGACCGGTCAGGTCAACCCGTACGCCTTTTCGCAGGCGATTGCCGAAGCGCGTGAGGCCGGCGATGAGGCCGTGATTATTACCGTGGGTGCCAAGCTCTCGGGCACCAACCAGAGTGCTCGTACGGCACTTGCCGAGGCGCCGGGCGGCGACATGTTCGTCGTGGACAGCAATAACGTGACCTTGGGCGAGCGCGTGCTGGTCGAGTATGCGCTGCGCCTGGTGGACGAGGGCCAGGGCGCGGCTCAGGTTGCGGCGGCTGTCGAGGCCGTGCGCGACCGCGTGGTCGTCATCGGCCTGCTCGAGACGTTGGAGTACCTGGTGCGCGGCGGTCGCCTGTCTGCTGCGGCCGGTGCCGTGGGTACGCTGCTCAACGTAAAGCCCGTGGTGGCTGCCGAGGACGGTCTGATCGTGCAGCTGGGCAAGGCGCGCGGTTCCAAGAACGGACGTAACCTGCTCAACCAGAAGGTCGAAAAGGCGGGCGGCATCGACTTTTCCATGCCGCTGGCGCTCGGCTATACGGGCCTTTCGGATGCGGTGCTCAAGAAGTATATCGAGGACAGCGCGGCACTGTGGGCTGGCCACACCGAGGGCGAACTGCCCGTTCACACCATCGGCGCCACCATCGGCACCCATGTAGGCCCCGGCGCCGTAGCCGTAGCCTTCTTCCAGCCCGTTAACTAGTCCGCCTGCCAAAACCACCACAAAGGGGACAGGCACCTTTGTGGTGGTTTATGCTATTCCGGGTGGAAGGGAGCGAGCAATGGCGTCTGAGGGCTTTTTTGAGCGGGTGTACGAGGTGGTCGAGCAGATTCCCGAGGGGATGGTCGCCACGTATGGTCAGGTGGCGCTGCTTGCTGGACGTCCACGAAGTGCGCGGTATGTGGGGTATGCCCTGCATGGTAATCCACGCCCCGGCGAGATTCCCTGTCACCGCGTGGTGTTTGCCGATGGCCGCATATGCGATGGTTTTGCTTTTGGCGGTCCCGATGCTCAACGTGAGCTTTTGCTAGGGGAGGGTGTGGCGTTTAAGGACGACATGCACGTCGACTTGGCCGCCTGTCGCTGGCCTGCAGGGCTCTAGCGGCTCTGCCGTGGCTTAAACCACCATAAAGGTGCCTATCCCCTTTGTGGTGGTTTTGGCAGGTTTACCGAGGTTAACTTATGGAGAAGGTATGGCGGCGCGGTTTGTCGCAGCAAAGTAAACCACGGTGAACTATATTGTTTTCAGCAACGGAGCAGGCAATAGGCGATGAAAAAGCCTGCCCTGTTGAGTTTGATTCGCATTCCTCCCCTCTGTGCGATTCAACGGTGTACTTCGGGAACAGGCCCGCTGGCAACTATCTGCCAGCGGGCCTGTTCCTGTTTCGGTGAGGATTCAGCCTCACCGTCTATGTTGTGCGAAGGCGCTTTGCCTAGTACACCATGCCCATGGCGTCCTGAACCTCGGCAAGGGTCTGCTCGGCGATCTCATTGGCGCGACGGTTGCCCTCGTGCAGCACGTCCTTCACGTAATCCAGGTCGTTTTCGTAGCGCTGGCGACGCTCGCGGATCGGCGCGAAGTACTCGTTGACGGCCTCGGTCACGTACTTCTTGAGCTGGCCGGAGCCGCCCATGCCAATCTCCTCGGCAATCTCGACTTCGGAACGGCCGGTGCAGATGGCGGCCGTCGAAAGCAGACCGGACACGCCGGGGCGGTTCTCGGGATCGAACGTGATCATGCGCTCGGAGTCGGTCTGGCTCTTCTTGATGCGCTTGGCCGTCTCCTCGGCGGTCATCGAGATGTTGATGGCGTTACCGTAGCTCTTGCTCATCTTGCGACCGTCCAGGCCCGGCAGCAGCGGGGTCTCGGACAGCAGTGCGTCGACCTCGGGGAACACCTTGCCGTAGCGGTTGTTAAAGCGGCGGGCGATGGTGCGGGTGAGCTCGATGTGCGGCAGCTGGTCGCGACCGACGGGCACCACATTGCCCTTGCAGAACAGGATGTCGCAGGCCTGGTGCACCGGGTAGGTGAGCAGAAGGCCGGTGAGCTCGTGGCCCGAGGCCTCCATCTCGGCCTTGACCGTGGGGTTGCGCGCCAGCTCGGCCTCGGAGACCAGCGACAGGAACGGCAGCATGAGCTGGTTGGCGGCGGGCACGGCGGAGTGCGCGTAGATCATGGTCTTGTCGGGGTCGATGCCGCAGGCAAGGTAGTCCATGACCATGTTGTACACGTTGTCCTGGATGTGCTCGGTCGTGTCGCGGTCGGTGATGACCTGGTAGTCGGCGATGAGTACGTTGGTCTTGGCACCCATGTTCTGCAGCTCCACGCGGCCCTTGAGGGTGCCGAAGTAGTGACCCAGGTGCAGGCGGCCGGTGGGGCGGTCGCCGGTAAGCATGGTGAACTTCTCGGGCGTCTTGGCCAGGCCCTCGCGAATGGCGTTGCTCTTTTGCAGCGCGACTTCGTAGCTGTTCTCGTTTGGCATGATTGCTCCTAACGTATGTTCATGGGTCAAGATGATAACGCGTTTATTGGAGGGGCGGGGCGTAAGTAGGCGAGGGGCGGGAGAGCGGCGGCATGTGCGATGGGCGCGGCGTGGCTGCGCGTTTGGCCGGCGGCGTCTGGACGCATCCTCGGCAGCTTACCCTAGCGCCTGTGGTGGCGCTCCTCCTTGCGTTCTTCTGCCGCCTGCTCCTCCTGCTTAAAGGCGGGATCGTCGGGGGTGACGAGCTCGTCCTCGTGCGTGCGCTTGTTGTAATGATGGCGCAGCACGGGCTCAAACAGGTGCAGGTGCTTGGCAAAGGCCGCCGAGCCAATGGCGAGTACGGTAAAGATGAGCACGCGCATGGGCACCTCGACCTGGTTAATCGCGGCGGCGCCGGCCGAAAGCATGATGCACCAGGCGTAGATGAGGAGCACTGCCTGCTTTTGGTTGTAGCCCTCTTGGATCAGGCGGTGGTGGATGTGGCCCTTGTCGGCCTGTCCGATGCTAATGTGGGCGCGCTTGCGGCGCACGATGGCGCTAAACGTGTCGATGATGGGCACGCCGGCAACGATGAGCGGGATGATAAGCGAGGTGAGCGCGGCGGTGCGGCTCACGTTGAGTAGCGAGATGGAGCCCAGCGCAAAGCCCAGAAGCAGCGACCCCGAGTCGCCCAAGAAGATGCTTGCGGGGTTGAAGTTGTATCGCAAAAAGGCCAGGCAGGCGCCAAAGAGCGCAATGGAGAGCGCGGCGGCGTCGATGCGGCCTGAGAGAACGGCCATCGAAAACATGGTGAACGACGCGATGCCGCAGATGCCCGTGGCCAAGCCGTCGAGGCCGTCGATGAGGTTAATGATGTTGGTGAATGCCACCAGATAGATCACGGTGATGGGGTAGGTGAGCCATCCGAGCATGATTTCGCCGGGGGCAAACGGGTTGACGATGACGCCGATGCGCAGGCCGCCGATACAGGCGATGAGCGCGGCGAGGACCTGTCCGGCCAGCTTTTGCTTGGGCTTGAGCTGGATGACGTCGTCGATAGCGCCGGTCGCAAAGATGACGGTAAAGGAGAGCGCCAGCATGGGATAGCTAATGTGAAGGCGCGGGTGCGGCACCAGGACGGGCGGCCAGCCTAGGTGCCAGGTGCCTAGGATTTGCACAATGCAGGCAACGACCAGGCCCAAAAACACCGCCGTTCCGCCCAAACGCGGGATGGGCTTGGTGTTGATGCGGCGCTTGGAAGGATAGTCGACGGCGTCGAGCTTAATTGCCAAGCGCTTGACCAGGGGCACCGTGAGGAAGGTCGTGATAAAGGCCGCCGCTGCCACGCATAGATACGGTATGTAGCTCGGGGATGAAGCCATGAATCTAAAAACCGCCAAGCGTCGAAGGAAAAGGTCAGAAGAACGCCATGCGCAAAGGGCATAGCCGAACCATGATACTCGACCACGGGGGGTGCATGGAATTGCATGCAGCGATAATCACGCGCTTACCAGATATTGGGATGTTGTCGATGGCTTGTCGGGATACCGGCGGGGATCCATATGGGCTGTAATGGTGGTTTTCGGCAAATGAAAACCACCCCCCACGTTACGAAAATGAACCCACCTAAAACAGGTGGGTGCCCTCATCGACTGTTCCAGCGTCCTTAACAACGAAGGATACCTGTACTAGGTACGACTGTGTGGGCTCCCTAAATAAACGCGACGGTTCACCCAGTTGCTCCGCGGGGGGCGGAATACCTACATCATAAAGCGGCACTTTGTCGATTCCAGTCTTGACATTATAAAAATCGTGTCGGACGATTACGGCGCCTTGGGCTCGAGCCGTCTGTGCGGTTGGTCCCTTTACGTTTGAGCTGCTGAATCATTGTTTTGGAGCATGTTTTTATGCCGACGTCGTTGACCGAACTTTTTTCGCCCGCCTGCCATTTGTGTCCGCGCCGTTGCGGTGCGGTGCGCGACGAGGGTGCGCACGGCGTATGCGGTGCCGATGACACGCTCAAGGTGGCCCGCGCGGCGCTTCATATGTGGGAGGAGCCGCCTATCTCGGGCGAGGCCGGTTCGGGCACGATCTTCTTTAGCGGCTGCTCGCTCAAATGTATCTATTGCCAGAACCACGAGATCTCGACGGGCAATTTTGGGCTTGAGATTTCGCCCGAGCGTTTGGTCGAGATTATGCTGGAGCTGCAGGACCAGGGCGCCAATAACATCAACCTGGTGACGGCGACGCACTATGCGCACCTGTTGCCTGCCGCGATTGCCGCAGCTCGGGAGCGCGGGCTGGACATCCCGATCGTCTACAACACGAGCGGCTATGAGCGGGCGAGTGCCGTGGCAGCGCTCGGCGATCTGGTCGACGTGTGGCTTACCGACTTTAAGTATGCCGACGCGGGGCTTGCGCAGTCGCTTTCTCATATTAAGGACTACCCGCGCGTGGCTGTGTCGGGTCTGGCCCAGATGGCGCGCGAGATTGAGCGCCGCGGGGGAGAGCTGGTAGACGGGGACGGGCTCATGAGGCGCGGCATAATCGTGCGTCATCTGGTGCTGCCGGGGCATGCGGACGATTCGTGCCGTGTGTTGGACCTGGTGTGGCAGACGGTGGGCGACGTGCCGATCTCGGTCATGAACCAGTACACGCCCAATGCACTCATGCGCGAACAAGGCGGCGACCTGGCGCGCGCCGTGACGCGCGAGGAGTATGAGCAGGTGCTCGACCATGCCGACGACCTGGGCTTTACGACGATGTTTTGGCAAGAAGGCGGCGCGGTAGACGAGAGCTTTACCCCGGCGTTCGATACCACCGGTGTTCTTACTAGCGCAAAGTAGTGCGTCCGTCGATGATTTTTCTGGGACGGGGATTAAAAAATCATCGAGAGGATCGCCTGCTCGAAAAGTTGTCAAAATAGCCGCGCCCCAAAAAGACTGGTTATTGGGCGTTGACAGTTGGCGAGCCGTAGGTAAAATATCGACTTGTCCTGGGGACGTAGCTCAGTTGGGAGAGCGCTGCCGTCGCATGGCAGAGGCCGAGGGTTCGACTCCCTTCGTCTCCACCCTTGGATTTGATAAGCCGCTGACATTGTGTCGGCGGCTTTTTTTGAAAGAAAGGGCTGCACCATGGCCGAGCTTGAGTTCCAACCATTGTCCGACGAGGAGCGCGCCGAGTTGGAAGAGCTCCGCGCCGAGAAGACCCGCCGCGAGGCTCAGGAAGAGGCCCGTCGCGAGCGTGAGGAGCTGGCTGCCCTGCGTGCCGAGCGTGCGAAGGCCGAGGAGGTCGCCGCGAAGGTTGCATCCGAGCCCAAGCCCGCGCCCGCACCCAAGCCCGCTGCTGCGAAGCCTGCACCTGCCGCGCCCAAGCCTCAGCCTAAAAAGGTCGCTCGTTCCAAGTCCGTCGAGCCCAAGCCGAGCCGTGACGAGATGACCTTTGCCCAGCGCATGGTTACCTCCAAGGAGCCTACGGGCGAGAACGAGATCCCTGGCATGGCGCCGGCTCAAAAAATCATCATTGTCCTTGCCCTCATCGCGTTTATTGTCTTTATGGTCTACACGATCACGGGCAGCATGGGCCTGCGCTAACCTGTTCGCGCCGGGCTCCATACCCGCACGTCCGCCTCGTCCAACCATCACCTTCTGCGCCACTCATCCGAAAGGTCGCCCCATGGCTTTGACCGATATCTCTCATCCCACCGACATTGCAA
Organism: Collinsella sp. TF11-5AC; assembly: GCF_003436775.1. Classification (NCBI taxonomy): domain Bacteria; kingdom Bacillati; phylum Actinomycetota; class Coriobacteriia; order Coriobacteriales; family Coriobacteriaceae; genus Collinsella; species Collinsella sp. TF11-5AC. The sequence goes on along the minus strand of NZ_QSQO01000017.1, from coordinate 14,763 downwards.
TGCTCACCGATCTGTACGAGCTCACTATGGCCCAGGGCCTGTGGGAGAGCGGCAAGGCCAATGAGCAGGGTTGTTTTACCGCGTTTTACCGCGACCATCCCTTTGGTAGCGCCTATGCCGTCATGTGCGGTACCGCCGAGCTGCCCGAGCTGGTCGAGAACCTGCGCTTTACGCCCGAGGACATCGACTACCTCGCCTCGCTCCAGGCCCCGGCCGGCGGCGCGATGTTCAAGCCTGAATTCCTCGACTACCTGCGCGATTTTCGTGCGCATGTAAACATCGACGCCGTCCCCGAGGGCGAGCTCGTCTTTCCGCGTGAGCCCATGGTGCGCGTTACCGGCCCCGCGTTGGAGTGCCAGCTGCTCGAGACGGCGCTGCTCAACATCGTCGGCTTCCAGACGCTTGTCGCCACCAAGACGGCGCGCGTGGTGCTGGCGGCGGACGGCCGTCCCGTGGCCGAGTTTGGCCTGCGCCGCGCCCAGGGTCCCGATGGCGGCCTGGCCGTCGCGCGCGCGAGCTACGTTGCCGGCTGTTCCTCTACGTCCAATGTGCTCGCCGGCCGCCGCTACGGTATTCCCGTCTTTGGCACGCATGCGCACAGCTGGGTGATGAGCTTCGATTCCGAGCTCGAGGCCTTCCGTGCCTTTGCCAAGTCGAGCCCCAAGAACTGTACGCTGCTCATCGACACCTACGATGTGCGCGAGGGCTGCGAGCATGCCATTACGGTTGCCAAGGAGATGGAGGCGGTGGGCGAGCGCCTGTCGGCTATTCGCATCGACTCGGGCGACCTCGCCAAGCTCTCCAAATATGTGCGTGGCCGTTTTGATGCCGAGGGCCTGCCCTATGTAGGGATCTCGGTTTCCAACGATCTGGACGAGTACACGATTCAGTCGCTGCTCGATCAGGGTGCGCCCATCGATAGCTTTGGTGTGGGTACCAAGCTCGCGACCTGCTACGACCAGCCGGCGCTTGGCGGTGTGTATAAGCTTTCCGCCCGCCGTGCGAGCGAGACGGATCCGTGGACGCCGGTGGTTAAGCTCTCCGAGCAGCCCTACAAGCGCACGATCCCGGGTGTGCAGCGCGTGCGCCGTTATTACGACGGCTTTGGCGGCCCGATCTGCGACATGATCTATGACGAGGATCATCTGTCTGGGGAGGGCGCCGCGCGCGGTAATACCCTCGTGGCCGTGAACGATGCTGCGCTGGTGACCGATGTGTCCGAGCTCGAGTATCGCGAGCTGCTGGCGCCGATCGTGCGCGATGGCAGCGCCGTTGCCCCGCGCGAGAGCATTGAGGACGCACGCGAGCGTTGCACCTGGGCACTGGACCATCTGGATCCGGTCTACAAGCGCTTCCTGTACCCGCAGACTTATGTGGTGGGCATGGAGCAGGGCTTGGCACAGGTGCGCGACGAGCTTGTGCGCAAGAACATGGCCGCGGCTTCTGCCTTTCCCTGGGCTCACTAATTCCTTGGGCGGTAGGGGCGAGTCACGCTTCCTTGGCCGCCAGCTCGGCCGTTCGCTGAACAGTTGATTGGTTTGACGTATGACGACTTCTTATAAAACGATGGTGGTAAAGATCGGTTCGTCCACGGTGGTGGGCGCCGACGGCAAGGTCAACCGCGCCTTTATCGGCGGGCTTGCCGACCAGGCCGCAGCGCTGCGCGAGCTTGGCTGGCGCCTGATCGTGGTGAGCTCGGGCGCCATTGCCTGCGGCTATCCCGTGCTGGGCTTCGACCGTAAGCCGGTCGGCGACCTGCCGAGCCTGCAGGCCTGCGCCTCGGCCGGTCAGTGCATCATCTCGTCGGCCTACGACGAGGAGTTCCATGCGCGCGACCTGCTCACCTCGCTCGTGTTGCTCACGCGTCACGACACGGCGCGCCGCACGTCCTACCTGCACGCGCGCGACGCCCTGCTTCGCCTGGTGGAGCTCGGCGTGGTGCCGGTCGTCAACGAGAACGATACCGTCACCGTCGATGAGATCAAGTTTGGCGACAACGACACGCTGGCGGCGCTTGTGAGCTGCCTGGTTTCTGCCGATCTGTGCGTGACGCTCTCGGACATCGATGGCCTCTACACCGCCAATCCGCATGAGGATCCGACGGCCGAGTTTATCCCGGTCGTGCATAAGATCGATGCCAAGATTATCGCCTCGGCGGGCGATTCTTCCACATCGGTGGGTACGGGCGGCATGATCACCAAGATTCGCGCGAGCCGCATTCTCATGACGGCGGGCATTCAAAGCGTGATTTGCTCGGGCGAGGAGCCCGATGCGCTCGTGCGTCTGGCCCGCGGCGAGAGCGTGGGTACGCTGTTCGATCCGCCGGCGGAGCGCCTGGACATTGCGCCGCGCAAGTTGTGGATTGCACTGGGCGACAAGGCGCACGGCTCGGTGACGGTCGATGACGGCGCCGCGAAGGCGCTGGTCAGCCGCGGATCGTCGCTGCTCGCGGTGGGTATTCGCGAGGTCGATGGCCAGTTTGCCGAGGGCGATGTGCTCGACGTGTGCGACCCGAGCGGCATGGTTGTCGCCCGTGGTATCGCCGAGGCCGATTCGGACGTGCTGGAGCTTGCCGCCGGCCGCCGCCAGGACCAGATTGCCAGCAACCGCCTGCTCGCAGACCTGGCCGAGAAGCCCGCGATCCATAGGGACAACTTGATAGTGTTTGCATAAAGAGAGGCAGCGCTGCGGCTCGTTTTGCCAGCAGTGCTGCCTCTCCTTTTCCGGCACTTGGGGACGTTCCTTATGTGCCGGCACTTTGGGACACTCCTTTGCTAGAAGATCTGGCGCAGGTCTCCGCGGTTGAGGGCTTCGTCGAAGAGGTGCTTGAACACCACGCTGCCGTGCAAGCCGTCGTGCTCGAACTCGTTGGTCACCCAGGCATGCGAGTTGCCCACGCGGCTGAGCGTATCGAGCTGCATGCCCGAGTCCACGTACATGTCATCGAAGTACACCGCGGCCTGCAGGGGCACCTCGTTGCACGCCAGGCGCTGCGGGTCATAGATCTTGTCCCAGCTGGTGTCTTCCATCAGCAGGTCCATGGCGGGCTTGAAGGGCTTGAGCTCGGGCATCTGCTCGAACATCCACGGGAACATGGCCTCGCCGGTAAACATGAGCGGGCGCGCGAGGGTGTCGAACTCGGCGTGGTGTGCCTTCTCTTCAGCTGCGGCCCAGCCAATGGGCATAGTGTCACCGTCGGCGTATATGAACTCCTGCAGCGTCCAGTACAGCGGATTCGTGCGCGTGTTGGTGCGCTCGAAGGCGCGCATCAAAAAGCTGTCGGATACCGAGGAGCCGCAGCTCAGCGTACCGTCGCCTGTAACAAACGCGTGATCGATAATCCAATGCATGCGCTCAAAGCTCGGCTTCATGCCAAAGTCGCTGCCCATGAGTTGTAGGCGCTCGACCGTCATTGGCGAGCCGTCGGGCAGCACGGGCTTCTGAGCCTCGAGCGCATCGGCCAGGGCTGCCACGCGCTCGACATCGGCGGGGTAACGGTCGTAATACTGCTGCGTCTTGGCGGCAATGCGCGGGAAGGTGTGCGCGTAGACCTCGCTGGCGCTCGCCGGCACGTGCGGAATGCCGCCGCAGGTAAAGCTTGCCGCCACGCCCTCGGGGAAGAGCGACAGATAGCTCAACGTCAAAAAGCCGCCGTAGCTCTGCCCCAGTGTGACCCAGGGCTTGCCGCCAAAGCCCACCAGGCGCAGGTACTCAAAATCGCGCACGATGGAGCTGGCGAGGTGACGCTTGAGGAAGTCCGCCTGCGAGCGGGCCGCATCGGAGCCTGCCGCCTCGGCGCGCTCGCCCAGTGCGGCAATCGTGCGCCCGTCTACACAGCTACTGCGTCCGGTGCCGCGCTGGTCGGGCAGCACGACGCGGAAATGCTTGACGGCCTCTTCGATCCAGCCATCGCTTGTGGGCGACAGCGGACGCGGGCTCTCGCCACCGGGGCCACCCTGCAAAAAGAGAAGGAGCGGCAGGTCGTCGTTGATGCGGTCGGGTGCGCAAACCACGCGGTAGAAGAGCTTGATGCTCTCGGGCGCACCGGCGATGGGTGTCGGTATAGCGCCGCGGCGCATGGTGCTGCCGACGGCCAGGAGCATCGGCTCCAGGCCGCGCCAGTCGAGGGGGACGTCGATGCTGTGGTCCTCGACATACAGGCCGGGGACGTGGTACGAAGTGATGAGGGCCATGTGAGTCTTCCGTTCGTTGCGGTGTTTCGGGTTGACCAATTCTACCGCCGCGGGCGAGGCCATGCGCAAATCGGCTACCATGGTTGCAAACTTCTAGGAGAAAGGGCCGCCCATGTCGGTCGATATAGCCACGTATGTCCACGATCTTGCCGTTGCCGCCAAGGCAGCGTCGGCCTCGCTTGCCACGGCGAGCGATGAACAGCGCCAGGAGGCCGTGCGCGCCATGGCCGCGGCGCTGCGCGACGGCGTCGACTCCATCGTCGCCGCCAACGAGCTCGATATGTCCGCTGCGCGCGATGCGGGTACCTCGGCCGGACTGCTCGATCGTCTGCTGCTGACGCCCGAGCGCGTCGAGGGCATGGCCGCCGGCCTGGAAAAGCTCGCCGAGCTGCCCGATCCCGTGGGCCGCGTGCTCGACCACCGCGTGCTTGCAAGCGGCGTGGACCTGACCCGTGTGAGTGTGCCGCTGGGCCTGGTCGCCATGGTTTACGAGGCGCGTCCCAACGTGACGGCCGACGCCGCGGGCATCTGCATCCGTACCGGCAACGCCTGCATTCTGCGCGGCGGCTCGCTGGCCTATCACTCGTGTGCCATGATTTCTGAGCTGCTGGCCGATGCGCTCGAGGCCAAGGGCTTCCCGCGCGAGGCCGTGTCGATGATCGAGTCCACCGACCGCGAGGCCACTGGCGAGCTCATGAAGCTCCGCGGTGTTGTCGACGTACTCATTCCGCGCGGCGGTGCAGGCCTGATCCAGCGCTGCGTGCGCGAGTCGCTCGTTCCGGTGATCGAGACGGGCACGGGTAACTGCCACATCTACGTGCATGAATCCGCCGACTTCGATAAAGCGCTCAATATTATCGTCAACGCTAAGACGCAGCGCGTGGGCGTGTGCAATGCCGCCGAGTCGCTGCTGGTCGACCGTGCCGTGGCCGATGCGTTTTTGCCTGCGGTCGTGGCCGTGCTGCATGACCACGGCGTGCTCATTCACGGCGACGAGGCCACGTGCGCCGCATGCGCCGACACCGGGCTTGCCGAGGGCGATGACTACGTTGCCGCGACTGAGGAGGACTGGGGTCGCGAGTATCTGGCGCTCGAGATGAGCGTGAAGGTCGTGGCGAACGAGGACGAGGCCATCGCGCACATCAACCGCTACGGCACGATGCACTCCGAGGCCATCGTTGCAGAGGACACGGATGCTTGCGAGCGCTTCCTGGACGAGGTCGATGCCTCGGCCGTGTATGCCAACGCCAGCACGCGCTTTACCGACGGCGGCGAGTTTGGCCTGGGCGCCGAGATTGGCATCTCGACCCAAAAGCTCCACGCCCGCGGCCCCTTTGCCGCCGAGGCCCTCACCACCTACAAATACAAGCTCCGCGGCACCGGTCAGGTCCGCCCCTAAACCCCTCGTAAACGAAAACCGCCACAAAGGTGTCTGTCCCCTTTGTGGCGGTTTTAGGTGGCGTGGGCGGTTAGGCCTGGAAGGTATCGCGGTCGGGGGCGAAGGACTGCATGGCCGCGATGGTACGGTCGAAGAGCTCGGGGAGCTCCCAGCCCAGCATCTCGGCACCCTGCGTAATCACGTCGCGCGAGCAGCCGGCGGCAAAGCGCTTGTCCTTGAACTTCTTCTTGAGCGACTTGGTCGTAAAGTCCATGACGCTCTTACTCGGACGCATGATGACGGCAGCACCGATCAAGCCGGTGAGCTCGTCGCAGGCAAACAGGATCTTTTCCATCTGCAGCTCGGGCTTGGGCAGCGAGGTGTTGAAGTCCGACGTGTGCGTCTGAATGGCGCGAATGAGATCGGGAGAGGCGCCCTCGCCTTCAAGGATCTCGGCCGCATAGATGGTGTGGTTCATGGGGTCGTCCTCATGCTCCTCCCAATCTAGGTCGTGCAGCAGACCGACGATGCCCCAAAACTCCTCGTTCTCGGGGTCGAACTCGCGCGCAAAGTAGCGCATGGTGCCCTCGACCGTTTCGCCGTGGGTGATGTGGAACGGGTCCTTATTGTGCTCGTTGAGCAATTCGAACGCACGGTCGCGGGTGATTCCGGCGGAAAGTGGCTCTGCCATAAAAGACTCCTTGTGCTCGCAGGTATCGCTAAGAATGAATACTACTAGAACGACTAGAACGAAAAAACCACCACAAAGGTGCCTGTCCCCTTTGTGGTGGTTTTTGGCGCGGATGGGTTAGTTGAGGGCGGCTTGGGCTAGGCGGGCTTCGGCGGCCTCCTCGGTGACGCCCAATGCCACGGCGAACTCCTCGATGGAGCGGCGCTTGGCTTCCTTGAGTACACGCATATAGTAAGAGCTGGGCTTTTTATCGGCTTCCTCGGCCTGGCGAATGCGGTGCATCATGGTCTTTGCCACGCGGACCGTCTCGGGCGCGCCCAGCTTGAGCTGCTGCTTAAAGTGTGTCTCTTCAAGCGAGCTGTTGCGCTCGGTAAAGGTGTCGCACTCCAGCTCGTCATAGTGGCTCAGCAGATGCTCGGCATCTTGCTGAGAGATGGCGGCATGCAGACGGTCGGCCTGCGCCACGGGGTACATAAGGATCGTCTGCGCATGCCCCTGCTTGGCCTCGAGCAACAACATGGGCTGCGGCGTGTCGTCCCTAAAACCGACGACGGTGCAGACTCCCTGACCCGGATGAATGACGTGTTGACCGATTGAGAACATGCTACCTCCAACTTATACGAATTTACGTATGTCTAGAATAACACGCTGACGTGCGCAAATCCTCGCTTTATGCAGGAAAAGCACACAACTCTGATAGGTAAGAGTATTCGATAAAAGACACAGCTCATTCACACCTTTATGCATTTTCAACGCGTGCATAATCTGCAGGCAGACCGGCATCTTTGAGTGACTCCATACAAGCTGTAGTCAATTTTGTGCATATGCAATTTCGATTGGCTTTACCCTGCGACAGTGCCCCTCGCTTGTGATAGAGTGCTACAAACTCTGGCTTTTGCCCTACGAGTGACCAAGAGCTCGGGGGCTTTAACACAAGGAGGATCTATGCCCGAGAAGATTGAAGAGCTGGTACGCGCTGCGCTTGCTGCGGCCCAGGAGGCCGGCGACCTTTCCGCATTTGAACTTGACGATTGCGCTATCGAGCGACCGGCTGACACTTCTCATGGCGAGTGGACCTCTACCATGGCCCTGAAGTCCGCCAAGCTGGCCCACTGCGCCCCGCGCAAGATCGCCGAGGCCATCGTTGCCCATATGCCCGAGGATCCCGCGATCGAGAAGGTTGAGATCGCAGGCCCCGGTTTCATCAACTTCTACCTCTCCGTTGCCGTCAAGAATGCCATCTTTGGCGAGGCTCGCGAGAAGGGCATGGACTTCGCTAAGTCCAACGTCGGTGGTGGCCTGAAGACCCAGGTCGAGTTCGTTTCCGCCAACCCCGTCGGCCCCATGCACATTGGTCACGGCCGCTGGGCCGCTCTGGGCGACTCCCTTTGCCGCGTCATGGACCACGCCGGTTACGACATCCAGCGTGAGTTCTACATCAATGACCACGGCTCTCAGATGAACACCTTCGGCAACTCCATCAGCACGCGCTATATGCAGCTTGCCGACATCATCGCCAAGCAGGGCGTTGATATCGACGAGGCTCACAAGCTGCTGATCGCCGACCGTGACGCCTTTGTTGCCGACGAGAACGACGAGCATCCCGAGACCCATCCGTATCAGGACAACTTTGCCGAGACCTTGGGCAAGGACTCTTACGGCGGCGACTACATCATCGACGAGGCCGCCGAGTTCTGGCGCACCGACGGCGACAAGTGGGTCGACGCCGATCCGCAGGAGCGCATGGAGAGCTTCCGTGAGCGCGGCTACGTGAAGATGGTCGACAACATGCGCGACCTCTGCCACGCCGTCAACTGCGACTTTGACCGTTGGTACTCCGAGCGCTCGCTGTATGTGAAGGACACCGAGGGCGAGACCGCCGGCACCTCCGCCGTCGACCGCGCTTTTGAGAAGCTCGACAAGATGGGCTACCTCTACACCAAGGACGGCGCCCTGTGGTTCCGCTCCACCGATCTGGGCGACGACAAGGACCGCGTCCTGATCAAGTCCGACGGCGAGTACACCTACTTCGCCTCCGACGTCGCCTATCACTGGGATAAGTTCCAGCGCGTCGATCACGTCATCGACATCTGGGGCGCCGACCACCACGGTTACATCGAGCGCGTCCGCTGCGTCTGCGACGCTCTGGGTTACCCCGGCAAGTTCGAGGTTCTACTGGGCCAGCTCGTCAACCTGCTGCGTAACGGCAAGCCCGTCCGTATGTCCAAGCGCAAGGGCACCATGGTGACCCTTCAGGAGCTCGTCGACGAGGTTGGCTCCGATGCCGCTCGCTACACGCTCATCTCCAAGAGCTCCAACCAGATGGTCGACTTCGATATCGAGGCCGTCAAGAAGCGCGACAACTCCAACCCGGTCTATTACGTGCAGTATGCTCATGCCCGCGTGTGCTCCATCCTGCGCCGTGCCGCCGACGTAACGCCTGAGCAGGCCGACGAGATGGGCATGAAGGCCGTTGCCGCCAAGGCCATCGGTGAGAACGTCGATTACTCGTTGCTGACCGACCCGACCGAGCTCGCCCTTTCGCGCAAGCTCAACGAGCTCACCGACCTGATCGCCAGCTGCGCTCGCGATCGCGCTCCGTTCCGTCTGACCCACTTTGCCGAGGAACTCGCCGGTGACTTCCACAGCTTCTACGCTGCCTGCCAGGTGCTGCCGAGCGAGGGTCGTCCCGTCGACCCCGAGCTTTCGCGTGCCCGTCTGGCCGCTTGCGATGCCGTCCGTGTGACGCTCGCCCTGGTGCTCACCCTCGTTGGCGTTTCCGCGCCCGAGCAGATGTAAGCGCTGGTCGTTTGGCTGCGTAGGCTTGGTTAACTGAGTATCGAAAGTCCGATCTCCCATGCGGAGGTCGGACTTTTTGCGTTTGGCGAGACTTTATTGTTAGTTGCAAAGTGAGACTAAAACACAACTATACCGGTTTACTACGATGAATCGAGGGAAGCCGACCACACTGGCTTTTCATCGAAAACCGTAAGCCCTCTAGCTGCGATTTTACTTATGTGAGTTTCGGCGTGGTTGCGGTTGAGCAATTCATCGTAGTAAACCGCCATGTATTGAAAACGATCCCTTGGGCACGGTGGAAGCGGATCGTTATTGTCCGCGGGGGCGCGGCGGAAGAGCCGCTGCCACGAATCGGGGTCATCTACTACGTTTAGTCGCATACCCCGAACCATGCCGATATCAACAATAATAAAACCGCAGGTAGAGGACTTGCGATTTTTGCAATTAGGATGGTGTGGTCGGGGGTTCGGGGCCAAACGTAGTAGATGGGGGCAATCCGTGGCACAGCGATCTTAGGAATGTTCGCCCTGCTCTTCGGCCGATTCGCTTCTCGAGGTTTGAGGGCCAATCTGCCTTCTTCTTATGAGTTGCGGTAGAATGGTTCCTGTTTGAGAGATACTGGGCGGGATTTGAGAACCGTGTCACCGCAACGTATGAGGTGATGCGGCATACGTCGAAACTTTGTAAAGAGTATCCCTTTTGACTAGTCGTTTATGAACGTCCCCGATGACTAAGTTGCAGGTGACGGCGGTTGTGTTACACTAACGCTGCGTAGTTGACGCAATCATCTCGATACAGATCAATGATGTTCGTCGTTTTGAACGGAACTAGACTGTTTAGCCGCCCTGAAGGTTTATGCAGGGAGCATGTGATCACAGGGCTTGAAAAGAAAGTTGAGCAAACACTGTGTCTGATCAACAGCAAGAAAATGAAATAACGACGACGCAGACCACTCCCGCTGCACCGGTTGCGTCGGACCAGGTCGCGACGCCCGCGCAAGCCTCGGCTCCTGAGACGCCTAAGGCTGCTTCGACGCCTGCGCCTGCAACTGTTGAGGAGGCTGCTCCGGCAAAGCCCAAGCGCACGCGCCGTACGGCCAAGCCTGCCGCTGACGGCGAGGAGGTCACCAAGCCCAAGCGCCGTACCACGCGCACGACGCGCGCCAAGCGCACCGTTGCAGCTGACTCCTCGGCGCCGATTTCCGATGAGGTCGCGCAGGCACGTGCGTTGGCGCAGATTAGCGAGGCTCAGGTGGTGCGCGCCCGCCGTCGTGCTGCCGAGCGCGAGGCCGCGGCTCTGACCGAGCTTGCAGCTCCGTCTGTGCCCGAGACGCCTGCCGCCATCGAGACCCCTGCCGCCGACCTGCCGACCGAGAAGCCGGCACCGCGCACACGCCGCCGCACGGCTGCTAAGGCCGAGCAGGCTGCCGAACAGGTGGCCCCCGAGCTCACTGAGGCTTCGGTCCGTTCCGCGGCAGGGGAGGACACATCGTCTGCTGAGCCTGCTGCGCCTGTCGAGGCCAGCGAAGTTCCCGTTGTCGATCCAGCTTTGCGCCCACACCGTCGCGGTCGCAAGCCCAAGGCGTTTGTTGAGGCCGAGAAAGCTGCTGCCGCAGCTGCCGCCGCTCGGGATGCTGCGGCGACCGCCGAGTCTGCAACCGCTGCCGATGCACCCGTCCAGGATGCTACGACTTCCGAGGCCGCTCTCGCCGATGCCGAGCCCGCCGACGTCCGTCCCGGTCGCAGCCGTCGCACCGCTGCTAAGCGCACGTCCAAGGCTAAGGCCTCCAAGAAGGGCGCGTCCGAGGATTCCGCCGAGACGACCGCCGATGCATCGGCTGATGCCGCCGAGCCCCAGGACGTCGAACAGCCTGCGTCCGAGAAACCCAAGCGCGGCCGTAAGAAGTCCGCTAAGGCCAAGGCCGCCGAGCAGCAGGCTGGCGTCGAAGCGCAGGTCGATACCGGCGCCGAGGCCAATGACGCCGCTGCGGCCAATGTTGACGCCGTCGCAACCGATGGCGCCGCGCCCGCCGAGGGCGAAGACGGCACTCGTCCCAACCGTCGCCAGCACAAGCGCAACGACGAGCGCAACGAGCGCAAGGACGATCGCAACAACGACCGCCGCAACCGCCAGCGCGACCGCAAGCAGCGCAACAAGGAGCGTAACGCCGCCCCCACCGAGCCCACGCTTTCGCGCGAGGAGCTTGCGGCCATGAAGGTCGCCGAGCTGCGCGAGAAGGCAAAAGAGTTCGAGATCGAGACGACCGGCAAAAAGAAGGCTGAGCTCGTCGAGGAGATCTACACCACCGCCGCGAAGGCCGAGGGCTTCCGCGACATTAAGGGTATCCTGCAGATTCGTCCGGACAGCTCCGGCATCATCCATGCCCATGGCTATATGAAGTCCAACGACGACGCCTTCGTTCCGGCTTACCTCATCCGCTCCGCGCGCCTGCGCACGGGCGATGTCATTGAGGGCTCCCTGCGCCCCTCGCGCGGCGGCGACAAGCGCGCCGGCCTCGCCAAGATCACGACCGTCAACGGGCTGGATCCCGAGCAGATCCGCAACCGCCCCAAGTTCGGCGATCTGACCCCGGTCTATCCCAACGAGCCGCTGCGTATGGAGCACGGCAAGGACTCCATCACCGGTCGCGCCATCGATATCGTGTCGCCGATCGGCAAGGGCCAGCGCGGCCTGATCGTGTCGCCGCCCAAGGCCGGCAAGACCACGATCCTCAAGAAGATCTGCCAGTCCATCTCGATCAATAACCCCGAGGTGCACCTGATCTGCCTGCTCGTCGACGAGCGCCCCGAAGAGGTCACCGATATGCAGCGCTCCATCAAGGGCGAGGTCGTGGCCTCGACCTTCGATATGCCCGCCGACAACCACACCCGCGTGGCCGAGCTCGTCATCGAGCGCGCCAAGCGCATCGTGGAGCTGGGCGGCGATGTCGTGGTGGTGCTCGACTCCATCACGCGTCTTGCCCGCGCCTACAACCTGGCGGCGCCCGCTTCGGGCCGTATCCTTTCGGGCGGTGTCGATTCGGCGGCCCTGTATCCGCCCAAGCGCTTCCTGGGTGCAGCCCGCAACATCGAGAACGGCGGCTCGCTTACCATTCTTGCCTCCGCCCTCATCGACACCGGCTCAAAGATGGACGAGGTCATCTTTGAGGAGTTCAAGGGCACCGGTAACATGGAGCTCAAGCTCGACCGCGACCTTGCCGATCGTCGCATCTTCCCGGCCATCGATCCCGTTGCCTCCGGTACGCGCAACGAGGACCTGCTGGTCGACGAGCAGATGCGCCCGTTTGTCTTTGGCCTGCGTCGCATACTCGCCGGCATGAACAATACCGAGCGCGCGGCGGCGTCGTTTATCAAGGGTCTTAAGGGCACCAACACCAACCAGGAGTTCCTGGTGCGTTCGGCCAAAAAACACAGTGATTACGAGCAGACGTTTTAGACCATAACTGCGCGCAAAGCTGCCATAAGAATGGGCAATAGGGCCGGGGTTTATATCCCGGCCCTTTCTTTATGGTGCCACTCGGCAACATTTTTTGACCTTATGACCGACAAACAGCGGTTTTCGAGCCACAATCCGGCATCGCCGCTTGCAATCGGAGGGTCGGTTTCGCATAATAACTTTTAAGCTTCGCGACGGAAAACGCAGATGAAACGAACCATATACCGTTGCTTTGGGACGCATGTCCCGCTTCATCTTCTCTCGCGCAGCCAACTTAATGATGCGATTTGGGTGCTGGAAGATGGGGAGAGCTCATGGCTTCTTCTGATGCAACACAACGAGCAGTCCTTGCCGGACTTTCCTGCGGGATCGGCCTTGCCGCCCCCGTGGTGATGTATGCCGCGACGCTGCCGTTCTCGTCGGTCAACGAGACGGTTGTCGCGGGCGCTGTTCCCTTTGCCGTCGGTGCGGTGGCGGGCGTGGGCATCTATGCCGCCTCGCTGGGTATCTCCGAGTACCGTGCGCAGCGTGAAGAGCGTCTGTTCCAGCCCGATGCCATTGGCGGTGCCGCCAATCTCAATCAGCATCAAAGCGAGTTCAAGACCGCCTCGATTCCAGCTCAGCAGCAGGATGCGACTCCATATGCTGCCGCTTCTGCTTCTCAGGCTCAGTCGGAGCAGTCTACCTCGGCATTCCTTTCCGGCCTGACTGGTGCGTTCCAGCGCCGTCATGCCGATGATGGTGTCCCTACCATCGCTCGAGCCGCAGATGCTATGGACGAGGCCGAGGCTTGGTCCATGATCGACAGCATGCTCGACGACGATTCGCCGGTTAGCTGCGACCCTGCGCGCTCGCGCGACGTCTATCAAGTCGCCATCGACGAGCTCACCAACGGCGGGCAGACCGGCTCCTTCAATCGCGACGACATCGCCGCCGCGGCGCGTGCCGTGTCGGGCTCCCAGGCCGCCCCTGCGGGCAGCACGGCGGCTTTTGTGGCACTCGTTGCCAACGCGGCAGCCAATAACGCCTACAGCGCTACCTCGGCGGACGCGAACGTTTCTGCCGATAATTCGTACGTTGATGAAGCCATGACCGCGGACGAGGAGGCCGTTGCCGCCCGCCGTGCCGCCGAAAGCTCGCTTTGGGGCGCTCCTGCCCAGCAGCAGGCGGCTGAGGCTGCGCCGTACAACGCAAACCTCGCCAGCATGCCTATCATTTCCGGTGCCGCGGACATCGATCTCGATGACCTCGATGAGCCTGCAGCCATCACCGCATCGATTGATGCCCAAGATCGCATCGACACCGGCGACCTTCCGGACGCCTCGCTCGAGGTTGATGTCCCCATGGCCGATTACTCGGGCCACGAGGACATGTGGGCCGCCGCCACCGCGATTCTGGATGAGATTGACGAGCCTGCTCCTGTTGCAGCCCCCGCTCCCGTCACTGCCCCTCAGCCTGCTGCCCCCGCCTATGTTGGCCGTCACAGCGCTGTGTTCCCCGAGGATACTGCCCGCATCTCGCGTGAGAGCATCGAACGAGCCGAGGCTATTGCCGCCGGCATTATGGAAAATCGTCGTCACGAGCGCGTCAATCAGATCCTCGAGGAAGAGATCGAGCGCCTGCAGTCCTCTACCGCCAAGCGTACGGGCCGTGCCTATCTGAGCGTTATCGAGGGCGGTACCGCCAGCTTCGCGCCGCTCCGCGCGGAGGCATAACTTCTGCATGGTTAAGATCAATCGAAAATGGGCGGTCGTGACCTGCCTGATGGCGCTCTTGATCTGGGGCAATTCGCTGGTTCCCGGCTCGGGGTCGGGCTCGCTGAGCCTAACAGTCATGGAAGCTATCCGCGGTTTCCTGCACGGCGTGGGACTTCCATATGCATGGGTGACCAACTTTGTTGTTCGCAAGTGCGCGCATTTTACCGAGTATATGGTGCTCGGTATCTTGGCAACGCACGCCTTTGATTTTGAGGGCCGGCGCACCTTTGACGTGCTGCTGCCCACGGCGGTGTTCCTGCTGCTGATTCCCTCGATCGACGAGACGATTCAGCTCTTTGTGCCGGGACGCGCCGGCATGATCACCGATGTGATGATCGACTGCTGTGGTGCGGCAACGGGCGTTGTGCTCCGATATCTCTTACGGTCGCTGATGCGCGCCAAAAAAGCCGCCTAGGACGTATTGTTTGGTCCTAGGCGGCCTTTTTTATTGGCTCTGTTAGACCAAGGTTGACATAAAAACGATGTCAC
>NZ_QSQO01000016.1:0-45566 GCF_003436775.1 Collinsella sp. TF11-5AC | reverse complement strand
AGGCCGCTTATTAGCCCGTCCAAGAATTGGGGCGCAGTTCACCGCCGGGAGGGGTTTCTTCCGAGCGATCCCGCAGCGCGAAGCGCGAGGACCAGCGAGGAAGAAACCCCGCAGGCGGTCGGGCCGGTGGGAAGGATGGCCTTTCGACCTACTCCTTCTCGACCGCGCGCATGACCGCCTTGTAGATCTCCATCAGCGGGATGATCAGGAAGGCCAGGCCCAGGGCAGCGACAACGCCCTTGAGCTCAAGCGTCACGGGGCCAAAGAACATCTCGGCAAGCGTCGGCTGCACGGTCACGATCACCGTCAGCACCAGTGCCAGCGCGGCGGAAGCCCACAGCCACTTGTTCTGCTTCTTCATGGTGAACAGCGACGCACGACGGCTGCGCATATTGAAGCAGTGGAAAATCTCGACCATGTTGAGCGTGATGAACGCCATCATCACGCCTTCCTCGTCGGCATTGCCGGCGATCATATCGGCGATGTGGATGTAGCCCATGTCAAAGTACACGCCCACAAAGAAGCTCGCCAGCACCAGCGCGGTGATGATTAGGCCCTGGACCACGCAGTCCAGACCCATATGTCCGGCAAAGACACCGTCCTTGGCGTTGCGCGGCTTGCGCTTCATGATGTCGCCCTCGGCATCCTCCATGCCCAGCGCGAGCGCGGGGAAACAGTCGGTGACCAGGTTCACCCACAGCAGCTGCACCGGCTGGAAGATGGTAAAGCCGATGAGCGTGGCGATAAACACCGAGAACACCTCGGCAAGGTTGGCCGAAAGCAGGAACTGGATGACCTTGCGGATGTTGTCGTAGATGCGACGGCCCTCTTCGCAGGCGCCGATAATGGTAGCGAAGTTGTCATCGGCAAGTACCATGTCGGCGACGTTCTTGGTGACATCGGTACCGGTGATGCCCATGCCAACGCCGATGTCGGCGCGCTTGATGGACGGGGCATCGTTGACGCCGTCGCCCGTCATGGCCACGATCTGGTCGCGCGACTTCCAGGCCTCGACGATGCGGGTCTTGTGCTCGGGCTGGACGCGGGCGTACACGCCGTAATCCTCGATGTGCGCGTCGAGCTCCTCGTCGCTCATGCGGTCGAGGTCGGCGCCGGTGATGGCCTGGCTGCGATCGGCGACGATGCCCAGCTGCTTGGCGATGGCCACGGCGGTGTCGATATGGTCACCCGTGATCATGACGGTGCGAATACCGGCATCGTGGGCCTCGCGGATGGCGTCGGCGACCTCGGGGCGGACAGGGTCGATCATGCCGGACAGGCCGCAGAAGACCAGGTCGTGCTCGAGCGCAGCGGGGCTGCAGTCGCTCGGGACCTCGGTGTAGGTGCGGCTTGCCAGCGCCAGCACGCGCAGGGCCTCGTCGGCCATGGCCTTGTTGGCGGCCACGAGCTCGGCACGGCGCTCCTCGGTCAGGGGGACGACCTTATCGCCCTCGTAGATATGGGTGCACAGGCCGATCACCACGTCGGGCGCGCCCTTGGTGTACTGCTCATACTCGCCGTCAAGGGTCTCGACGACCACGGACATCATCTTGCGGCCCGAGTCAAACGGGGCCTCGCCCACGCGCGGGTGCTCGGCAGTCAGGCCAGTGAGGCCCGCCTTGCCGGCATCGTTGACGAGCGCACACTCAGTCGGCTCACCCACGGCCTCGCCCAGCTCCTCGTCCCACTGAGCATCGGAGCACAGCGCCATGCCGGCCAGGAACTTCTCCTTGGGCGCAGCGAGCTCGTGCTTGACGACGGTCATCTTGTTCTGGGTAAGGGTACCGGTCTTGTCGGAGCAGATGGTCTGTGTGCAGCCAAGGGTCTCGACAGCAGAGAGCTTGCGGATAATCGCCTGGCGCTTGGCCATCTTGGTCACGCCAAGCGAGAGGACGATGGTCACGACGGCAACCAGGCCCTCGGGGATGGCGGCGACGGCGAGCGAGACGGCAACCATAAAGGTGTCGAGCAGGGCAGTCGGGTCGGTAAGAACGTTGCCCACGCCGTGGCGGATGATATCAACGCCAAAGATGACGACGCAGATGACGATAACCATGATGGTGAGGATGCGGCTGAGCTCGGCGAGCTTCACCTGCAGCGGCGTGAGCTCTTCCTTGGCCTCGGCCAGGGCGCCGGCGATCTTGCCCATCTCGGTGTTCATGCCGGTGCCGACCACGACGGCGCGACCGCGGCCGTACACGACGGTGGAGCCCATATAGCACATGTTCTTACGGTCGCCGAGCGGCACGTCATCGGTGCCCGCAGCGAGCTCGATCACGTTGGCGTGCTTCTCTACGGGCACGGACTCGCCGGTGAGCGCGGCCTCTTCGATCTTCATCGTGGCGCTCTCGAGCACGCGGCAGTCGGCCGGGACGGAGTCGCCCGCCTCGAGCATGATCACATCGCCAGGCACGAGCTCGGCGCTCGGCAGGTGCACGAGCTTGCCGTCGCGCAGCACCTTGGACTGCGCCGCACTCATCTCCTGCAGGGCCTCGAGGGCCTCCTCGCTCTTGGCTTCCTGGACCACGCCCAGCACCGAGTTGACGATAACGACGAACATGATGATGGCAACATCGGCAAAGTCGGGCTCGCCCTTGACCATGCCCGTGAGCGCACTGATGACGGCGGCAACGATCAGCATGATGACCATGGGGTCGGCCATCTGCTCAAAGAAACGCTTCCACAGCGGTGTCTTCTCGGCTTCCTCGAGCTTGTTAGGGCCTGTCTTGGCGAGGCGCGAAGACGCCTCGTCGTTGCTCAGGCCGAGGTTCTCATCGACACCTTGGTCGCTGAGCACCTCCGCCGCGGCGGACAGGTATTCCTTTTGCATATAGAGTCCCCTCCTGGGATTCGGGCCACTCAGCAGATTGATGCCCGATCATAATTCCCAGGAGAAGGGCAAGGGCTCATCAAGGCTGCCGTGCTGAGCGGCAGTTGATAGTGGAGCTATGGTACCCCAAAGCGACGCGTCTAGCCAAAACAATCGGTTTGGAAATATGGTCCGCACGCAACGGTGCAGACCGTGTGATGCTCAACATTGGTAAAACGTTTTTTCTTCGGCACATCGCCAAACTGACATATCTCCCAGATAGCAGCGGTTGGAGTGGTTGGTAAAGATTTTTCATATACCGTTTTTCCCGCAAAAAATGAACTTCCATTTCGGCATACGGTCGATTTTTTGGGGTATTCGGTCGGCATTTCGTTATAATCATCTCGGTTTTATTTCTTATGGTTTATCTATCAGCGCAAGACGATGTCAGATGGAGGTCTGAATGTACAAGCGCACTAAGATTGTATGCACCATGGGTCCCGCCTGCGATAGCGACGAGACCATCCGCGAGATGATCAAGGCGGGCATGAACGTCGCCCGTTTTAACTTCTCGCACGGCTCCTACGACGAGCACCACGGTCGCATCGAGCGCGTCCGCCGTATTTCCAAGGAGCTCGGTCTGCCTGTCGGCATCCTGCTCGACACCAAGGGCCCCGAGGTCCGCACCGGCCTTCTGGTCGACGGCAAGAAGGTTGCCGTCAAGACCGGCGATAAGATCGTCGTCACCGCTCAGCCCACGTCCGAGGATTTCCACGGCACCGCTGAGCACATCTCCCTCGACTACCTGGCTCTGCCTTCCGAGGTCGAGAAGGGCTCCCTCATCCTGATCGATGACGGCCTGGTTGCCCTCGAGGTCGAGTCCGTCAGCGGCCAGGACATGACCTGCGTCGTTAAGAACGACGGCCTGATCGGCGAGCGCAAGGGCGTCAACATGCCCAACGTCAACATCTCGCTGCCCGCCATCACCGAGCGCGATCGTCAGGACATCCTCTTTGGCCTGACCGAGAACATCGACTACATCGCCGCTTCCTTCATCCGTGACGGCGAGTCCGTCCGTGGCATCCGCAAGCTTTGCCGCGAGAACGGCGGCGAGCACGTGACGATCTTCCCGAAGATCGAGTGCGCCCTGGGCGTCGAGAACTTTGACGAGATCCTCGAGGCTTCCGACGGCATCATGGTCGCCCGTGGCGACCTGGGCATCGAGATCAAGCCCGAGCTCGTTCCCCACATCCAGAAGGAGATCATCGCCAAGTGCAACGCGGCCTACAAGCCCGTCATCACCGCTACGCAGATGCTCGACTCCATGCAGCAGAACCCGCGCCCGACGCGCGCCGAGGTTGCCGACGTTGCTAACGCCATCTACGACGGCACCGACGCCGTCATGCTCTCTGGCGAGTCCGCTGCCGGTAAGTACCCGGTCGAGGCCGTCAAGATGCAGGCCAGCATTGCTCTCGAGACCGAGAAGTACCTCCCGGCCCACGCTCCGCTCGAGGTTCCGGCCGATGCTCACGGCACCCGCGTTGTCAACAACGTTGTGGGTATGTCCGCTGTGAACATGGCTACCACCGTTGGCGCCAAGTGCATCACCGTGCCGACGACCACCGGTCGTACCGCTCGCCTGATCTCGCACTTCCGTCCCAACATGCCGATCTGCGCGTTCTCCCGCCACGAGTGGGCCGTCCAGCAGATGATTATGTACTGGGGCGTTATCCCGCATCAGGCCGAGATTACCCAGGGCACCGTCAACGGCACGATCGTCAAGGCGATCGAGACCGCTAAGGAGCTCGGCTACGTCGAGGCCGGCGATTTGACCGTCGCCACCGCCGGCGATCCCCGCATGAGCGTCCAGCTCGAGGACAAGGTCTCCTCGACCAACGTCGCTTACGTCGCTCAGGTGCGCTAAATCACACTTGCAAGCACACTGCATTGCAAAGGGCCCGGAAGGCTTCGCCTTCCGGGCCCTTTTTCTGTGCCAGTGCCCACTGCACAGCATGACACGCACTCATTTCTTTACCAAATGAGTCCAAATCGCCCCTCCAAGCCCTAAAAATGAACTTTCTTGCTGCGGAAATGTTCGCCCGATGGCGAAACCACACCTTACCCGACGCTGCTAAATCGTTTTAGCAGGAGCCAGATCGACCTGGTTTTCGGAAGTATGCGGCAAATTCTGAGACCCCCGAGCACGCCCTGTTTTTTCGCAACAAAATGCCTGATAAACTGGCCTTAAAAGCCAGGTCTGCTCATAGGATTCAGATTTTGCCGCATACTTCCGGATTGACGCTGGCATCGCACGGTCCAAAAGCACATTTCGACCAGGAGGATATCATGGACCTGACGCTATGCGGTCAATCCGCTTTTTACTATCACCGTATCCCGCCGCAGGTATTAGGCCTTTACCCCGCCATTAGCCTTGGCAATATGGATCGCAGATGTTGCGGCCTCGGAAGTCATGCAGTTGTAAAAGACCTGCTTCACACACCGCTTCACAGGCTTGTATTCACTCGGGCACAATCCGGGTCGCGAAGCCTGTTTAAATCGCACCTCCTGACCCAAGAGCCGCCTCCTGGGTCGTTTAGGCAGACTGAGCATGGGTTTGATGTCACTTCACCGGAGTTCACGCTGCTCAGCCTTGCCACGCAGGTCTCACGCAGCCAGTTACTCATGGCTTGCTACGAGATGTGCGGCTCCTTTGCAGTGTTTAAGCCCTGCGAGCGAACGCAACAACAACTCGATGAAGCTATTTCGCTTAAGCTCATTCCGCCCAGCTGCGGCTGGGAGCGAGTTGACGACACCAAGGGCAATGACACCAACTTGTGGAAGCGCACGCCGCTTCTTACCGCAGCGGATATCGCCGCGTTCGCCAAGCAGGCCGCAGGCCTGCGCGGCGTTAAGCAGCTCCGCTGGGCCGCCGAACGCATGACAGGACAGACCGCCTCGCCCTTTGAAGTCCAGACGTCAATTCTCATCTCGCTCCCCCGCGATGAGGGCGGTCTGGGCATCGACATCACCAATAACGCGCGCATCCCGCTCAGCGAAGCCGCGCGTTCGCTGTATGACAAAACCTGCTGCTACGCCGATATCCTCATCGAAAGCGCCACCGACAGCATGGGCGTCATCCTTGAATGCCAAGGCCGCTCCGCCCACGATGGCGAAGCGGCAAGTCTCTCCGATGCCGAGCGCACCACCGCCCTCACCAGCATGGGCTATGACGTTATCCAGATAACCTATGAGCAAATCAAAGACACGAAGAGCTTTAACAACATCGCCGAACTCATCCATAAAAAGGCGGGGCTCCCCTACATCCCAAAGACCGACCAAGAACGCATCACCGAAGATACCCTTCGGCGGGAGCTGTTGGTCGATTGGGTTGAGCTATTCACTGCCGGGCCGGCCAGCTAGCAGCTAGCGATCAGGGGCAGCGCGGGCACATCGGGCGATTCGACGCGGGCGGCAAATCCCTCCTCAGTTAGCTCGACGACCTCGGTAAACGTTGCATCGAAAAACTCCTCGGTTAGCAAGCGATACGGCGGATGATCGGGCTCTCCGGGGTTTTCGCGTACAATCTCGTGCATAACGCCAATGGTCTTGAGCACATACTCCTTATGGATGGGATACTGACCAAAACGCGTCGCCGCAGTATACAGGCGATCGGTCGCGCGCGGAATCGAAACAATGCCGAGCGTCTTGCCAAACCAGTCAAAGTCGCCTTGCTTTTTAATGCGGAATTCCTCGCACGGCTTGCCGCCGTGCGCCTCCAGGTATTGATTCACGCGCGTATTCCACACGGTATCGGCCACGAGGTGAGACCAAACGCCCAGCGTCAGATCGAGCAGCGACTGCGCCACGTCATCGGGCGCGAGTGAAAGCTCGCTAGCACCGGGACCGGCAACCGGCTCGGCGTCCTTGTAGCGTTGGGGATAATGCACCCGATTGAGTCGCTCGCGCTCCTCGGCGATCGAGGTCGCGGCAGCCGGGGTACCAACAGACGCCCCTTTGAGCAGCGGCGCCACATAGGTATCCCAGAACTCGTGCTCGCGCGGCTTAGGGATAGGCTCGGGGTTTGCAAAGTGCGTAATGCGATACGGAATGGGATCAGCGATGCCAGGGACCATATAGCCCACGAAGATATCCGGAACCACGCAGCCAAACAAAAAGGCATTGCGGTCGCGCACGCTATTGGCAAGCGCACCGGTGCGCTCCAGCAAACGCTCCGTCTGAGCGATATGAATGTTCCAGCTTGGCATAGCCACCCCCATAAAAACCTGGATAACTATACCATCACGGCAAAGCCGCGCGGGCGGCTACGCACGCTCTACGCAGCAACTATTCCGCAGCGCCGCTCTCGGTTCCATACGACGACACCGGCGCCTCGACCACATGGTGATATCGATCGATATAGATGGCGCGGGCACCCAGGCGCCGCACCAAATCCTGATGGTGTGTGCTCATCAAGACCGTCTTGCCGGCAGCAACATAGGCCAGTAGAAAGTTGACCACGATGTCGCACGAGTCCTCGTCAAGTCCGTTGGTGGGCTCGTCGAGCACCAGGATATCCGGGTTCATCGACACCACCGCAGCCAGCGCAACGCGCTTCTTTTGCCCGCCCGAGAGCTGATAGGGAGAGACGTCGGCAAGGTCGGCAACCTGGAACAGCCCCATGGCATCGCGGACGCGGCGCTCGAGCTCGTCTGCCGGCAGCCCCATTTGAGCCGGGCCAAACGCGACTTCCTCGCCGACCGTGGCACAAAAGAGCTGCGCATCGGCGTTTTGGAACACAAAGCCCACGCGCTGATGGAACCGCTGGGCCGTCGCGGAATCCTTGAGATATGCCGCATCGACCGCATGCCCGTCGAACAGGTACGCACCCGCGTCCGCAAGCTCAAGGCCGTTGATAAGGCGCATGATCGTCGTCTTGCCGCAGCCGTTGGGACCGAGCAGAGCAACGAGCTCCCCACGGTTCACCTGCAATGAAACGCCGTCGACCACCGTATGACCCGCATAGGAAAACACCACGTCGCGAAACTCGATGAGCGGCGTGGTCTCAGCGCCGGCAGCACCGCTCGCACCCATCGCGTTATTCGTATCGTTTGCCAAAACGTCGCCCTTCCCTACTCACATCGACGGTTCGACCGACCGCGCTACAGCACCGCGCACAACACGGCGAGCAACGCCACAACGGCCGCGTAAACGGCATCGCGCCAGCCAAAGCCGCTCCGTGCAGGCGCCGGATACACGCCGGCGAAGCCGCGGCAAAGCATGGCCTCGTCCATCGCGCGGCTGCATTCCATCGCCTTGATAAACGTCATGCCCATGATACCCGCCAGCGAGTCGGTGCGCGAAAAACCCGCAGGCGCGGAACCGACGCTGCGCAGCATGACCGATTCACACAGATTGTGCGCCGTGCGACCCAGCACCTCGATATGCTTGAGCGCCATATCAAACGTAAAGATAACCTCATCGGGCAGGTGCAGCGTTTTGAGCGCCGCCGACATGCGGCTCCAGGAGAGCGTCCACGAAACGCCCAGCACCAGCGACACATTAATGAAGGTCTTGAGCGCGATCTTGAGCATGGCGCCCGTGGCAGACGCGCCCAGCAGCAGGGCAGGCAGTGCCAGAACCACCGCAAGCCCCGTGGCGCCGAGCGCCGGTACAAAGGTCGCACGCAGCCCGCGTGCGGGGCGCACCGCGACCAGCACCAACGCGATCGCCGCCATCAACATCAGGTACAGCGGGCTTTGCGTCAGACACACGCACAGGACGCAAACGAACATCCCCACCAGGCGCACCGGAGCCGAAACGCAAGAAAGGGCGCGGTCGACCATCGACCCGCCCTCGTGCGCGCCTCCACCCAGGCGAACCCGCTCAAGCAGGCTCGCCAGGTGCAGGACATTCTTTTGCATCACACGATGCCGAGCCCCCACGGGCTCGTAACGCTGCTCGACCGCAAGCCAGCTAGGCAGCTCGGCTATTGCCATGAGCACCGCTTTCCTTGACCGTCAGCGAGATCAGGCGGAATGCGATGGTGAGCACCGCCACGCCAATCACACCGGAAAGGATATACATGGCAGCCTGGCCGGCAAAGCCAAGGCCCTGTTCCTCGGAATAGGCCTGCAGGTAATCACCCGTGGGCAGCGCGTCGGCAAAGGTCGGAGTATCGAGGCCGACCGAAGCCTGCAGGCTGTCGTCGCCAGCCTCCTGAACGGCAGTCGCGGCGCCCTCGGCGTCCCACTCGCCCCAGGCGTCTCCGGTGGCCAGCAGGCCCAGCGGCGTGGCCACCACGAGCACGGCGACCAGAATGAGCGTGGGAATCAGGGAAGTCTTCTTGGCGGTACCATCGGCGGCAAGCTGGCCATCGACGGCCTCGGACCCGACGATAATGCTCGGCGCCGTCTTCTTAATGAAACCGTAGATGGCGGCCGTCGCCACGCCCTCGATCACGCCGGCAACCAGCATATGCGGGATCAACATGGCCGGAATAGCCACGGACAGCGGGAAGGGGCAGTACAGCGGCGCGCCCGAAGCGTTGGTAAAGAGCATCGGCTGAATACCAAACTCGATTGCCGCGCACAGGGCCGCCAGGCACAGGCCGACCCAACCGCTCACGATGGCAGAAACCGAGGTGCCCCAGCTCTTGTCGTGCAGACGGCTGTTGAGCGCACGGAAAACGATAGCAGCGGCAAACGGCAGCACAAAGGCCATGTTAAAGCAGTTGGCGCCAAACGACAGAACGCCGCCGTCGCCAAACAGCAGCGCCTGCAGCGCCAGCGCGACCGAGACAGCGATAGCCGCGGCCTCGGGACCCAGCAGCAGTGCGATGAGCGCGCCACCAACGGCGTGACCAGTGGTACCGCCGGGCAGCGGCACGTTAAACATCATGAGCAAAAAGGAGAACGCGGCGCAAATGCCCAGGAAAGCCATATGCTCGCGATCGAGCGTGGCGCGCACCTTTTTGATGCAGTGGACCCAAACAGGCACCATCGCCACCGCCATGACGGCATCGGTTTGCGGAGACAGGTAGTTGTCTGGAATGTGCATATACGCCTCCCGGTTGCCGGCGCACGGAATCGCAACGCCGCTTAAATCACCTTAAGAGTGTTACGTATTGTTAGATTCGTAACACGCCGCGGGCTATCATAGCAAAACGGCGCACTGCCGACAAAGCAGCACGCCGTTATGTAATGCGCGTGTCATATATGCAGGCTCAACGGTGCCTTATATCGAGCATAGCGGTCACGTAAGACTCGGCGGCAACCACCGCTGACCCATACCCCAGCGCAAATCCTAGCCGCGGACCTCGCCGTTTACGCCCTTGCATACCTTGGTGACGATCTTCTGGTGCGCCTTCTCGACCTCTTCGCTGGTGAGCGTGTGGTCGTCGGAGCGATACGTAAGCGCAAAGGCCATGGACTTCTTGCCCGCTCCGATGCGGATGGGATCGCGGTAGACATCGAACAGGCGCACGCCCTCGAGCAGCTTGCCGCCGGCGCTGGTAATACGGCGCTCAAGATCCTCGCAGGTCACGGCATTGTCGACCACAATGGCAAGGTCGTGCTCAACGGCCGGGTACTGCGAGAACTCGCGGTAGTTCTCCTGGTTGCGGGCGCCCTTGATCAGCTTGTCCAGGTCAAGCTCAAAGGCAACGACAACCTCGTCGATGCCGCAGGCCTCGCGCGCCTCGGGGTGGATCTCGCCGACCCAACCCAGCACGGTGCCGCCGGACAGAACCTCGGCCGCACGACCCGGCTGCAAAAAGGCATAGCCCTCGCCCTCGACGGGACGGAAGCAAACCTTCTCGATGCGCAGCTGGGCGAGCAGCTCCTCGACGATACCCTTGCCAAAGAAGAAACGCAGTTTACGGTACTTCATGTTCCAAGACTGCTCGCTCCACTGGCCCGAGAGCACACCCGCGACGGACTTGGTCTCCTTGGGCAGGCTGGCGTTCTCGCGACCGTGGAACAGGCTGCCGACCTCGTACAGGTGCACGTTGGGCGTACCGTGCGCCTCGTTGTAGGCCACGGACTGCAGCAGGCCCGGCAGCAGCGAACGACGCATCTCGGTCTGCTCGGCCACCAGCGGGTTCATGAGCACCACGGGGCAGCCGCGACCCTCGGTGGGCATGCCGATCTTCTCCAGGTCGCCCGGGGCGGCAAAGCCAAAGGTCGTGGTCTCGTTGAGGCCGCAGGCGCGCAGGATCTCGCCGACCTTGCGGGTGAGCTTCTGCTCGCGGGTCAGGCCGCCGATGTGGTTCTTGGCAGCCGGGATGGTCGCCGTCACACGGCCCATGCCCCATAGGCGCAGGACCTCCTCGATCAGGTCAATCTCGCGCGGCAGGTCGGGACGGAAGCTCGGCGGGGTAACCATAAAGTCCTCGCCGTCGCGCTCGACGGTGCAGCCCAGACGGGTAAGCGAACGCTCGATAAAATCGGGCTCGATGTCGGCACCGCAGATGGCATGCACGCGGGCCAGGCGCAGCTTGATGCTGTCGATGGTCTTGGGCGCGGGGAAAACATCGACATAGCCGGGAGCAACCTCGCCGCCGGCGATCTCCTCGATGAGCGCGCAGGTAACGTTGGCGACATCCACGCAGCCAGTCTCGTCAACCTGGCGCTCAAAGCGAATGGAGGCGTCGGAGATCAGCGACAGATCGCGGCTGGTGTGCGAGGTGCGACCGGCGTTGAAGCAAGCGCTCTCGACCATCACGTCGACGGTGTCGTCCTCGATCTCGGAATCCATGCCGCCCATAACGCCGGCCAACGCCACGGGGCGCTCGCCGTCGGTGATAAGGCCCATGCCGGCGTCGAGCACGCGCTCTTCGCCATCGAGCGTCGTGAATTTCTCATCCTGCTGGGCGGCGCGAACCACCACGCGACGGTGGCCATCGCGCTCGGCAAAGGTGTCCAGGTCAAAGGCGTGCAGCGGCTGACCGGTGAGCATCATCACGTAGTTGGTGATGTCGACGATGTTGTTGTGCGGACGCACGCCCAGGGCGTTAAGGCGCTTGACCATCCAGTCGGGCGACGGGCCGACCTTCACGTTGCGCACGATGCGGGCGACATAGCGGTCGCACAGGCCCTCGTCGGCGATCTCGACGGAAAGCTCGTCGTCGGTCGCGCGGCCGGTCTCGGCCTTGATGGCGGGCAGCTTAACGTGGAAATCGCGGTCGAAGATGGCGCCGGTCTCGCGGGCCATGCCGATCATGGACAGGCAGTCGGGACGGTTGGGCGTAATCTCGCAGTCGAGCACGGTGTCGCTCGAGCCCACGTACTCGGCAAACGGCATGCCGCAGGGCGTGTCCTCGGGCAGGATCATGATGCCGGAGTGGTCGCCGCCCAGGCCGAGCTCGCGCGCGGAGCAGTTCATGCCCATGGACACGACACCGCGAAGCTTGCTCTTCTTGATCTTGACGTCGCCGGGCAGGACAGCGCCAATCATGGCCGTGACGATATGGTCGCCGGCCTCGAAGTTCTGCGCGCCGCAGACAATCTGCAGCGGAGCGGGGTTGCCGTCGGCGTCGAGGTTCTTGTCACCCACGTCGACCGAGCACACATACATGTGGTCGCTATCGGGGTGAGGGGTCTTGGTGAGCACCTTGGCGGTCACCACGTGGTCGAAGGACTCGCCCACGGTGTCGATCGCCTCGACCTCGGTACCGGTACGGATATATTCGTCCGAAAGAGTCTTGGGATCCTCCGGAATATCGATCATGGTCTTGAGCCAGTCGTAAGAAACGCGCATCTAACTGGTCTCCTTTCATCTGTAACGCCTGCAATAAACAGTCGGAAAACTCCAGCTACGGAGACGGGTTTCCGAGGTGCCGCAGATTGCCTTGAAAGAGGAGGGCCGCGTACTTAGGTACGCAACCGACGATTGAAAGGCAAGGTGTGGTGGCTCGGGAAGCCGCCGGGACAGGTCAACTTAAAATTGGTTCAAGAAGCGCATATCGCCCGTCATCAGGGTTCGCAGATCCGGCAGGTCGTAGCGCAGGGCCGCGACGCGCTCGGCGCCAATACCAAAGGCAAAGCCGGTGTACTTCTCGGGGTCGATGCCGCAGTTGATCAGGACGTTGGGGTCAACCATGCCGCAGCCCAGGATCTCGATCCAGCCGCTATGCTTGCAGAAGTTGCAGCCCTTGCCGCCGCACACGTGGCAGCTCACGTCCACCTCGCAGCTAGGCTCGGTGAAGGGGAAGAAGTGCGGGCGGTAACGCGTCTTGCGATCCTCGCCAAACATGCACTTAACAAAGTAGTCGAGCGTGCCCTTGAGGTCGCCAAAGGTGATGCCCTCGTCAACGACCAGGCCCTCGATCTGGTTGAACTGCGGCAGGTGGCAGGCGTCGGCCGTGTCGGGACGATAGACGGTGCCCGGGCAGATCATGTAGATGGGCGGCTTTTGCGACTCCATGGTGTGGATCTGCACGCCCGAGGTCTGGGTGCGCAGCAGCACGTCGGACTCGCCGTGGGCGTGGGCCTCGGGGTGCGCGACGCTGCCGGGGTTGTTGTCGACCACGTAGAAGGTATCGCGGGCCGAGCGGCTCGGGTGATCCATGGGGGCGTTGAGCGCGGTGAAGTTGTAGTAGGAGGTGTCGACCATGGGGCCGGACTCGACGGTGTAGCCGATACCGCAGAAGATGTCCTCGGCCTCCTCGATGATCTGCTTGATCAGGTGCTGGTGGCCGATCTGCGGACGGATGCCCGGCAGCGTGATGTCGACGGCGTCGTGCTCCAGTGCGCGCTTGAGGGCGGCGGCCTTCATCTCGGTGTTGCGCTCGTCGAGCATGCCCTCAATCAGCTGGCGCATCTCGTTGGCTCGCTTGCCCATCACGGGACGATCCTCGGGGGCGAGCTTGCCCATCATGCGCATCAGGCCGGTGATGCGGCCCTTGCGGCCGAGCAGCTCAACGCGCGCAGCCTCGAGCTTGGCTGCGTCGTCGGCGCCTGCGACGAGCTCCTTGGCCTCTTCCTCGAGTTTGACCAGATCATCAATCAGACTCATGTCTTCCCTTTCGTCTCTCGCGCATCCGCGCTCCGGGACGGCTGACGCCGCCCGATGCTGCGGATGCGCGGCCCGGTTCGGTAACAAAAAACCGTCCTCGGGCATGTGCATTGCCCAAGGACGGTTGAATTCCGCGGTACCACCTTGTTTGACCCAGCGGATGTCTGGCCCGCCGTGCCCACTCTGCACCCCTTATCGCGAGGCTCACGGCTTCCCTACTGGGGCTTCGCCGCCGCTAGCCGCGCGCCCGTTGAGGTCGCTGCTCGGGAGTGAACGCTTGGCCCTTGCCACCGCAGGAAGGCTTGCAGCCCATGACCTTCCCTCTCTTGCCGGCGACGCGGCGGGCAAAACCCTCTCCGTCAACGCATTGGGCTATAGGATAACACATTCTGCGAGCATATCGCCGCGTTCCGTTTTGTTCGCACTGGGTACAAGGTAGGTAGCTGTGCAAACTGGCCGTACGCCCACCCGTGGCGTCCGGTCTGCGAGATCAAGGATATAGGTATGGGAAAGAACAAGGATAAGATGGCCAAGCCCGCAGCGGATAAGACGCCCAAAGGCATGAAGGTCGATAAGGCTGTCAAAAAATTCCGTAAGCTCGAGGGCAAGCTGTGGACTCGCGAGTACCTGCTCAAGATTGCCGAGTTTGACGGCGCGACCATTGCTCCCGCCAACGGCGCCGCGGCCCGCGCCGATGCTATGGGCACCCTTGCTGGCGAGCATCACAAGCTGCTGACCAGCAAAAAGTCTGTCGAACTTGTGCGCTCGCTGGCACGAGAGACCGTCGCGGGCGGCAAGATCGACGACCCGCAGCTGCTCGACGAGATTCGCGTACTCGGCCGCGACCAGCGCGAGGCAAGCGTCATCCCCACCGAGGAAGCCGAGGCCTGGACCAGGCTCACCTGCGAGGCCGACGCCGTGTGGCACAAGGCCAAGACGGCCAATGACTGGGCGAGCTTTGAGCCCTATGTGGATAGAATCGTCGCCCAACTTAAGCATCAGGCCGAGCTCATGGACCCCAAGCGCGACCCATACGATGTTTGGCTCGACCAGTACGAGCGCGGCCTTTCCGCCAAGAGCTTCGACGCGTTTTGCGATGAGGTCAAGGCGACGGTCGTGCCGCTCGTGCACGCCATCGGCGAGCGCGGCCAGCAGCCGGCTGCCGACTTTTTGCACGCCCGCGTGCCCGAGGCCGCCCAGCGTGCCATGAGCTTCGACCTGATGAAGCTTGTCGGCCTGAACCTGGACGACACCACGCTTGCCTTTACCGAGCACCCGTTTAGCGAGGGCTTCTCGGTGGGCGACGCGCGCATCGCCACGCACATCTACGAGGACGACTGTATCTCCAACGTCTACAGCATCATCCACGAGGCGGGGCACGCCATGTACGAGCTGGGTGTCAATCCTGCCTATGCGCGCACCTGTCTTGAGGGTGGCACCTCCATGGGCATCCACGAGAGCCAGAGCCGCTTCTTTGAGAACACCGTTGGCCGCAGCCGCGCCTTTATGGGACCGCTGCTCGAAGTGCTGCGCCGTCACGCGCCCGAAGTCTACGGCAACGTGGACGAGGACACGCTCTACCGCGCCGTGAACATTGCGCAGCCGTCGCTGATCCGCACCGAGGCGGACGAGCTCACCTACCCGCTGCATATTATGGTGCGCTACCAGATCGAGCGCATGCTGTTTGCCGGCGAGGCCACGGCCAAGGACATCCCTGCGCTTTGGAACCGCTTAATGGACGAGTACCTGGGCATTCCCGTCCCCGACGACACGCGCGGCTGTCTGCAGGATACGCACTGGAGCGGCGGATCGTTTGGCTACTTCCCCACGTATGCGTTGGGCAGCGCCTACGACGCCATGTTTGTGCCGGCCATGTGCCGCGACGGTGTCGACCTCAATGGCGCCTGCGCGAGCGGCGATCTGGCGCCCGTCCGCGCCTGGCTCGGCGGGCACATTTGGCAGTGGGGCCGCGCCAAGGACGCGCCGGAGCTCATCAAGGGCGCGTGCGGCATGGCCTTTGACGCCCGCTACTACTGCAGCTACCTGCAGGACAAGTTCACCACGCTCTACGAGCTGTAAAGCTTAAGCAACACACCAACACAGGGGGCGCCGCAGGATCTATCCCGCGGCGCCCCTTTTTCACCTAGTCATTGGGGACGTTCTTTAATGACTGGTCGTTTAAGAACGTCCCCAATGAATAAAAGGGCGCCGACCTTCTGGTCGCGCCCTTGAAATTGAACGTCAGATTGCCGCTTGGGGCCGTTTGCAGCGTCGAGCAGCTACGCGGTTTGGTAAAACCGCGTAGCTACAAGGCCTCGAGTGCGTTGGCGATGCGCTTCATGGCGGTGTCGGCAGCTGCTTGGTCGGGGGCTTCAGCCAAAACGCGAATCACCGACTCGGTTCCGCTCTTGCGCACGAGCACGCGTCCTTCGCCCGCCAGCGATGCCTCGGCCTCGGCGATGGCGGCCTGCACACCCATGTTGCCCAGCGCGGCGTCCTTATCCGCTACGCGCACGGCAACCTGCGCCTGCGGCAGCAGCTTGCACGGAGCCGTGAGCTGCGAGAGCGTCTCGCGCTCGGCACGAATCACTTCCATCACGCGCAGCGAGGTCATAATGCCGTCGCCCGTGCGCTCGATATCGCCAAAGATCGTATGGCCCGTCTGCTCGCCGCCCAGGCTGTAGCCGCCCTCGCGCATCTTGGCATACACGTGACGGTCGCCCACGCCGCTGGTCACGGCGCTCAGTCCGGCAAGCTCCAGCGACTTGACCAGACCAAAGTTGCTGGCGATCGTCGGCACCACGGTACCGCCCGAAAGGCGACCGTGCTTGTTCAGATACACGCCGCACACGTACAGGATCTGGTCGCCGTCTACCACGCGACCGCGCTCATCCACGGCCAGGCAGCGGTCGGCATCGCCGTCATAGGCAAAACCCACGTCCAGGCCTTGCTCCACCACGTGGCGCTGCAGGCGCTCCATATGCGTGGAGCCGCAGTCGACGTTGATGTTAAAGCCATCGGGCGCGGCGTTGATCACGCGCACGTCGGCGCCCAGCGCGTCGAACACCGGCTTGGCCACCGAGGACGCCGAGCCGTTGGCGCAGTCGAGACCGATCTTGACGCCCTGTAGCGAAAAATTCGAACTCGCAATGAGCGAGGCGATATAGCGGTTGCGCCCCTGCATGTAGTCCACCGTGGCGCCGATGTGGTTGCCCGTGGCCAGCGGCACCTCGCTCTTGCCATCGATGTAGTCCTCGATGAGCTCCAGTACGTCCTCGTCCATCTTAAAACCGTCGCTGTTGACGAGCTTAATGCCGTTATCGCAAAACGGGTTGTGGCTCGCGCTGATCATGATGCCGCAATCGAAGCAGCCTTCCACGGTCTGATGCGCTACGCCCGGCGTGGGGATCACGTGCAGCATATAGGCGTCCGCACCGCTCGCGACCAGGCCACTCACCAGCGCCGCCTCGAACATATAGCTCGAGCGACGGGTGTCCTTGCCCACGATCACGCGCGCCTTGCGCTCGCGGTTGGCGCCGTAATACCAGCCCACAAAACGGCCAATCTTATAAGCGTGCTCTACCGTCAGCCCAACGTTGGCCTCACCGCGAAAGCCGTCGGTGCCAAAGTACTTCATGCGCTCTCCTTACAAAATAGGGGCGAACAGATTGCCTGTCCGCCCCAAAATGGTACTCGATTATCTGCGCTACCAGAAAAACCCTACGCCGACGCGCTGTCGCGAGCCGCCTGGCATGTAGGAGTCTGACGCAGCGTAAGCGGCTTGTCCCCCGCCTCGGCCGACGTGGTCAGCGTATATGTGATCGTCGTCGTCTCGCCAGCATGCAGGTCAACGGTGCCCGAATAGAAGGGGATTCCATGCCACGTAGCGGCGCCAAGACCAAACTGGGTGCCCTCAACCGTAAGGTCACTGATGTTGCCGCCCGTCGGGGCAAACAACGAGACATTCAGACGCTCGTCGTCGCGCGCGGCATCGGGCGCGCTCGCCGCGACGTAATCGGGCAGCTTGCCTGCCTCCTCCTGCGTCATGATGTTCGTCAGGGTAGCGGTGATGCGATACGAGCACGTGCCGTCGCCGTTCTTGACGCCCTGGCCAATCTGCGTATCAGCGTTCAGGTACCAGTCGAGCTTGGAGAAGCTCAGGTTGTTAAAGTAAACGCCGGCAACGGGATCGGCACTCGGATCATCCGGATCGGGTAGCGAAGCGTCAATGCCCGTCTCTTTGATGGCATTCTGCTCATCATCGTTTCTCATCCAAGCAATCAGACGGCCCTCTTCGGCACCGCGCTCGAATGCACCGACAAGCTTTGTAACGTCGACGTCACCGATGCCACCGAGAATCTTGTCGAAGGCGGCGCTGGCAACAGCCGCAAAGATGCCGTCCGATTCCTCGACCGGATAGTTCCAATACACATCGTGCATGAGAACCTTCGCCGCGTTGGTACCGTCGACGACCGTACCATCGGGCAGCGAGACATTACCGACAAGGCCCAGCAGGTACTGCAAGAACACAGGATCGATGCCGACGACGCCATCAACGTCCTGCCCATATTGGGACTTCCACAGCGCGGCGACACGCTGCGAGTTGCGGGGCCAATCGGGCGAATAGGTATTGCCCGAGTTGTACAGGTTACTGTGGTTGCCGAACAGCGCCTCATCCTCTTCGTCGACGCTCTCGACTGCCTCATCCTCGCTGAGTCCAATGCGGGGAACAAACTCGCCAATCGACATCTGGCCGTCGGTGACCGAAATCAGGCCCTGCGAACCGCCAAAGCCGCCGCAGGCACGAATCTCGACGTTGTTCATGGCGTACACAAGGTAGTTGCGCGTCTGGCCGTTGGCGCCGAGCATCTGGGGAAGGACGGGGGCGACCTTCTCCGCCGCGTCAACCGCGCCGTTGAGGGTGGCAAAGCCGTCCTTGGCCTTATCGACCAGCTCGGTCACCTGGGAAATATGAGTATCGCCAATGCCCTGGATCTTCTCGTTGGCGCTCTTGAACACCTTCGAGCTGCTGGAAAGCGAATCGGCGACCGCCTGCAGCGCGGACACGTTAATCATGCCGTCCTGAAACAGCTTGCCGGGCGTGGCCTGCGAAAGGTTATCGGCCATGGGAACCAGCGCATTGCTCGAGACATCGGACAGGGCGTCGATCATGGTGCGGGCCGCATTGATGTCGCTGCCATACACCGGGATAAACGAAGCCGCCGTCCACAGCGGGCTCGAGGTCTCCGCCTTCATGCTGTCGCAAAGCTCATCAATCTTCTTCGCGTCGTCAGGCAGCGTCGAAAAATCGCCCGACGTGACCTTGTCCTTAAGGCCACCGACGATCTCGACAGCCTCCTTCGCTTCGCTCTTTACGGTCTTTGCCGAGTTAAGCAGCATAAAGCCACTTGCGCCAAGCGCAACGAGAAGCACCGCGACTACAGCGGCAATAATGGCGCCGGTGTGACGCTTTTTGCGTTCGCCCTTGCGATGGCGATGACGGACCAGACCGTCAGAGGTCGAACTCGACGAAGCGTCGCTACCGTAGTTCAAGCCAAAATCGTAATAATCTTCCTTGGAACCCGAGCCCGCAAACTGGGCACCGCTATCATCCAGGCGGGCGAACGCGCCAGTCTCGGAGGCACCGGTGTAAATCGTGCCAAGGTTACCCGTAAGCCCCGCGCCACCGGCAGAGGGAGTATTGTTGGCGGCCTTGCCGGCATTAACGTTGCCGGCGGCATTTGCGGCGTTGGCAGCACCTGCGTTGTTCGCAGGTACCGAAGGAGCCCCGCTCGGCTGCGACGCGGAGGTTGCACCGCCCGCAAAGACATTCCCTCTTGCACGGCCGGTCTTTTTTGCCTTTTGAGACTGCTCGTACAGAGCGGTAAACATCGCCGTCTCGCCCGGGGACACGCGCTTACCGGAACCGCCCTGTCCAGCGCCGCCCGGCGTGCCGGCCTTACCAGCCCCGTTCGGACGCGGCGGAACTGCAGGACGACCGCTATCGCTGCCCTTAAAGTGATTACCAGCCATAAAGAAATCCTCGCAATTGAGTCGCAATGAAAAAGTCCATAACGTTACTAGTTTATGGCATTTTGAGCATCGACAGCTAAACTCCAGACACGGACATCAATTGGCGAAAATGCGGCACAACACCTTTTCCGTCCTGGCGGCGGCGCCAGCTACACCGTCAAAAACACCATCGCGATAATCATGGCAAAGCCCGCCAGGTCGGTGGGCAAAAACACCGTTCCCAGCATAAGGGCGCTGGTGATGGTGGCCGAAACCGGCTCCATGGTTCCAAGGAGGCTCGCGCGCACCGAGCCAATCTCCTTAACGCCCTGCATGTAGAACATATAGGCGAAGAACGACCCCACCACAATAAATATCGCGAGCGCGCCGACACCCGAGGGGCCGAGCGCCGGCATATGCGCCCACGGCTGGGTAAAGATACTCATCACGATTCCCGCCGAAAGCATGGCCGAGCCCGTGACGACCGGGCTACCGTATTTGTTGAGGATTCCGGCAGGGATGATTGCTATGCAGGCACCGCCCACTGCGCACAAAAGGCCCGCGAGCAGGCCCATCGGCGAGATGCTGAGCGTACTGGGGTCGCCGCCCGTGGCGATCAAAAACGTTCCGCCCAATGCGAGCAAAATGCCAAGAGCCTCGCGCGTGCGCGGCAGTCGATGCGCGGTGACGCAGGCATACCCCATGACGACCACCAGCTGCAGGCACTGGAAGACGGTCGCGGTGCCCGCGTTGGTCAGGCGCACGGCTGACAGATAGCAAAGCTGGTTGAACAGCAGACCAAAGATCGTAAACAGAATAAGCTGCTTGCGATCGGCGGGGGTAGTCCACAGCTCGATCAAGCGGTCGCGGTCTTTTCTGAGCACAACGAACATAAAGAGCAGGCCAGCGATAACTTGGCGCACGCTCATCAGCCAAAACGTCTCGATATGGCACACGTCAAAGAGGTAGCTGGCGCTGGTGCCAGAAAAACCCCAAAACGTACCGCCGGCAAACGCGGCGAGCGTGCCCAGGGCCATCTTGCGCGTCTGGGCATCGTTGAGGCGGTCGCGCCATGCGCGGCGGGTGCTGCGGCTAAGCTCGTCAGTTCCCTCGGGCACGACAAAATCGGCCGCCGCCGTCATCGGCACCGAAGCCTTTTTACGTGCACGCTGCGCTGTGCGCTCCTGTTCCATTCCACTCCCCCGAAATCAATTGGCAACAAAGCGCTCAAACTGTAGCACGAATATTGATATGGAAATGCGGGCGATTCGGAACATCTACGAGCATCCAAATTGCAAGGACGAAAGGCGCGGATAAGCTATGCCGAGCGGTTGGAATCGCCTGGGGCGCCGGGATCGGCTTCCGCACTTTCATCGGTATGGCCACCGTCGGCATCGCCCTCGTCACCGGCGTCGCCCTGCTCCTCCTGCTCGCGACGGCGCTTTTCGCGAATCTGCTCCACGGCTGCGCGCAGGGCGGCCTCGTCCTCGGCGCGTGCCACCTCTTGCGTTGTCTTGACCATATGGCGAATCTCGAGCACCAGCAGCACGATCAGCGGCACCACGATAAGCGGAAAGAACAGCAGCGGATTGGTGAGCAACGAGACCACCACGCCCAGCCCCGCCGAGACAAAGACCACGCGGCCCACCACGTCGGCGGCGGGCACGGGCGCGGCGTCCTCGACCGGATTGGCATCGCCCTTGGTGCGGTAGACCGGCGTGCCGTCGGCCGCGGCCTCCACGGCAACGATGCGGTGCGTGTTGAGTGAACCCTCCAGCGCGTCATCGGACGAATGGAAGGTGATGATGTCACCCACCTGGTAGGCCTGACTGTTGTCGGTATCGACGACGATAAACGAGTGCACGGGAATCGCCGGCTCCATAGAGCCGGTCAGCGTGCGCATAAAGCCATAGCCCATGATGGTGGGGATCTCGCCGGCGGGCGTGAACACCGTGCGCAGCAGCACCACAAAGGCGACCAGGATCACCACGGTCGCCAGCACGTTGATCACGCGGAGCACGTGCTTCATCACTTGTCGGCGTCCTTTGCGGAAGGCTCGACGTCAGTGGCGTCAGATGCCGAAACGTCGGTCTCATCTCCCTCAACGGTCGTGGCGACATCGCCCTCGGCGGCCTCTCCGCGCAAGCGAGCCAGCAGATAGCGCGACAGGCTGTTGCCCTCGGCACGGCGCTCGGCGCGGGCGCGATCGCGCTCGGCCTGTTCCAGCTCGTGCGCCAACGAGGCCAAGCGCTGCTGCATCTCCGCGCGGGCGGCCTCGAGCTCGCGCTCGTGCGCGGCCTTTGCGGCGGCGAGCTCCTGCTCAATACGCTCCCCCGCCTCGAGCTCAGCTGCAGCGATACGCGCGTCGGCGTCGGCACGAGCCTCCTCGGCGGCACGCGCGGCGGCATCGCGCTCGGCAGCGGCAGCGGCGACCTTCTCGCTGGCATCCACCGTAGCCTGCTCAACGGCAGAATCGGCGGCAGCACGGGCGGCGTCGATCGCAGCATCGGCGGCCTGCTGGGCGGCAGCAACCTTCTCCTCGGCCGCGGCAACGGTGTCGGCGAGCTTCTGCTCCGCCTCGGCCGCGGCGACGTCGGCAGTCTCCTGCGCGGCACGGGCATCGCGCTCGGCCGCCAGCCGCACTTCCTCAATCTGCAACTTGGCGGCATCCAGCTTGGCATGCACCTCGGCGAGCTCCTTGGCAGACGCCTCGCGCACGGCGGCGAGCTCGGCCGCAGCAGTGTCCTTGGTGGCCTGCAGCTCGGCAGCGTCGGCCGCCGTCTTGGCGGCCAGGGCCGCAGTAGCATCGCTCTTAACCTGCGCGACCTGCTCGGAAGCCGCCTGCTCGGCGGCAGCAACCTTGGCGTCCGCGTCTGCCCGGGCGGCAGCCACCTCGGCATCGGCCTCGGCGCGCATCTGCTCAAGCTGCGCCGCCGCGGTCTCACGCGCCTCGACAGCGTCGGCCTCGGCAGCCTTCTTGCCCGCCTCGACATCCTCCAGCGAAGCGCGCAGCTCCTCAACATCAGCCTCGGCCATCTGAGCACGCTGTGTCAGCGCCAGTTCGCGCGTCTTTGCCTCGTCCAGCTCGTCGGCCAGGTCGTCGCGCTCGTCGGTCAGCGCATGGGCCTGAACCTTCCAAGACTTGACCTGCCCCTGCAGCTCCTCGATCTGCTCGCGCGCCTCGGCCAGCGCCTGCTCGGCGTCGAGCTGGGCCTGCGTGACCTCCTCCACAAACACGCGGCGGACCTCGACATCGGGCAGGTCGGGGCTATCGACCTGCACCTCCTTGATCTCCTTAATAAACTTAGGCGCCACCGGCGCGTGTTGCACGCTCTCAAGCTCCTGCAGGTTGCGCTCGTCATCGGTCAGGCTCTTAAAGACGGCGTAGTTGTTGATGAGGTTGGTGTACATCTGCACCATGTACTCGTCATCGAACGCCAGCGCCTGCTGCTGCACGTCGATGTTGTATCCCACCTTGTCATAGCGCTCCATAAACTGCCACAGCTGGTAGCACTTGCGGTAGTTGGGGTCTTTCATGATGAGGTTGGTGCGTTGAATGGGGCTGCGGACCGCGCTGCAGCCGTTCATGATCTGGCAGAACGACGCGCCGCGCAGCGCCATGACCAGGCGGCGCACGCGGTCGATGCGCATAAAGACGTCCATGTTGTCGGCGTCGTTCTCGGCAAAGCTCTGACGGTTTTTGACCGTCATCTCCACGCTGTACTCGATCTGCTCGTACGCGTCATCGATAGTGCTGTGCATCTTAAAGCGGTTGCGGATCTCGTTGCCCGTCGACCAAAAGATGACGTCGGTGCGCTTGTCCACAAACGTCAGCAGGCGCTGAATCAGGTGGTAGATAAAGCGGTTCTCGTACAGGTCGTAGGTCTCAACGGTATTGACATTGAGGATGCGCGTGGGGTGAACTCCGCCGTCGTCGCTCGGCGCCAAAAACTGCGTGTTTTGGCTCAGATGGCGAACGCTGTCGGCGCTGATCTTTTTGGCGAGCGAGACCGGCACCACCTCTTCCTCGGTGGTGATAAAGCGGCGCGGCTTTTCGATGATGGTGTTGATGGCGTCGAGCGAGTCCTCGATCATGCTGATCCATTCCTCGTCCACCACCTTGACGAGCTCCTCGCGCTGCTGTTCGATCGTGGTGCCCGAGGCCTGCGCCATCTCAAACAGATAGCGGAAGTAGCGGCTGTCCTCCTGGATGGGCTCCATCTGCTCGGAGAAGCTGGTATAGAGGTCCTGAATGGTCTCGGACATGGGTTACTCCATAGATTGGATCGATCGGAAAGGGGCGGGGCGACATCACGTCGCCCCGCGCTTACGACATTAGTAGAAATTCTGGATCCGCTGCAGGTACATGACGGAATCGGGCAGACCGCCCTCGCCAAAGGTCTTCTCAATGTACTCGATCAGGCCCTTCATCTCGTCGCGCACAAAGCTCACATTCATGGACTCAAACTTCTTGAGCACCTTGCGGGCGATGATGTAGTCCATGCCGCCCAGCTCGGTGCCGCCGCACGCCACGTACACGGGGATAAAGTCGTACATCTGCTTGATGATACGGTTACCAAAGGCCAGCTTAAAGCGGGTCTGCAGGTACTGGTCCAGCTTGTGCATCTTCTGGAGCAGCTCCTCGTCGATCACATACTCGACCTTGGCCTTTTGGAATAGATACTGCAGGTGATCGGCCGTCACGTGCACGCGCTCGTGCGGCTCGCACTCAAACGCGTCGGCGCGCTCGTTGAGCTCGATGGGGATTGCGCGGTCGTACACCTTGTCCGTGATGGTAAAGGTGGAGTCGTCGTTGTTGGCCGTGCCGATAAACCACAGGCTGTCGGGAATGGTGAGCTTGCCGTCGTGCAGGGCCTTGGGGTCGGCGGCCCACTGGGTGGGCACCAGGTCGAGCACCCATTCGTCGTGGCTGGGCATCTCGAGCACCGACAGGATCTCGGCAAAGTAGTACTCCACGCGGGCGAGGTTCATCTCGTCGAGCACGATCATGGACGGGTCCTGGCGAAGGCCCGCCTCATACACGGCGCGGAGGAACTCGGTCTCGTTAAAGCGCTTGGAAAACTCGTTGAAGTAGCCCAGCACCTCGGTGCGGTCGCGGAAGCTCGGCTGCACCGAAACGATGGTCGCGGGGTTGTCCAAGTAGCGGCTAAAGCTGTAGGGCAGCGACGTCTTACCGGTACCCGAGATGCCCTCCAGGATCAGCAGCTTGGAGGCGGCCATGCCGGCCACAAAGCGGCGGATGATCTCGGGCGTGTAGTAGAGCTTCATCTGGCTGCACGCAAACGCGCGGAAGCTGTCGACAAAGTCCTCCAGCGAGATGGCATCGTCGTAGACCGGCGATTCCCAGTCGCGGTACTTAAGGTCCACCAGGGACAGCTTGGGGAAGCGGTTGGCTTGGGCGATCTCTTTTTCCTCGGCAAGGGTCTTGGCCTCGACGGTCGCCTTGGCCATGGCGGCCGCGGCGTCCTTGACACCCGCGCCGTCAAGCGCGAGCGATGCGTTGCCCGACACCACGGCGGCCGTGACGGCCTCGCCCGGTGCCGCGCCTGCGACCGTGCCCGCGCCCGCAGCGGCGCCCACCACGTTGCCCACCGTGGGCAGGTGGTCGTCGGCCAGGGCCGAGGCGCCCACGTACGGAATCTGCTTGGTGCCGCCCATGGCATTGACCTTGAGCGCCAGCAGCTTGTTCTTCTCGTCCATGAGGTCGAGCACCTGCTTGTTCAGGCGGCCGATCTCGCGATAGAGCGCCTTGTTGGACGTGTCGTCGCGATGCAGGCGACGGTTGATGCGGTAGTGGTGGATCAGAACGGCCACGATCAGCACGGGGACCGCGATGAGCATGGCAAACAGAATGACCGCGCCGATCTTGCCCACCAGGTCAAACGTGGTGAAGTAGGTCATAAAGATGTTGAAGTACTCAACCCAGCCAAACACCAGCAGGTTAAGGATGGAGCTCACAACGGCAACGACGTTGTAGACGACCTTTGCCAGCAGCTCCCAGGCAAATCCCAGAAACTCACTCACCGTCGGTATCCTCCTGCTTGGTCGCGTTCATCGCCGCCTCGGCCTCGGCCTTCAGACGACGGGCCTCCTCGAGCTTGGCCTCGGCCTGGGCGAGCTGCTCGGCGGCGTTATCGGCGGTGACGGTGGCGTCAGCGCCCTTGCCCTCGGCATCCACGATGGCAGCCGCGGCGGCCAGGCGGTCCTCCTCGGCCATGGCGCGCTTGAGGTTCATGCCAACCACGATGAGGTGATACACCTGGTAGATAAAGAACAGCAGCATGGGCAGCACGATTACGATGAGGAAGCCCATGGAGCTGGACAGGAAGTCCATGACCTTGCCCATCTGCGGCAGCGCGAACACGTACTTGCCCACGATGTCGCCGTCGCTGATGATGTGCGAATCGGCCACGTCGTTGTTATCGCCCTTGGTGGTAAAGCTGCGCATGCCGTTGACCTCGTCGATGGCGGCGATGCGGTGCGTGTTGAGCGCGTACTCGTTGTCGATAATGGTGTGGAACGTCACGATGTCGCCCACCTCGAGCTTGGAGGTGTCGCACTTTTTGATGACGATGAGGTCGCCCTTGTTAAACGTGGGCGCCATGGAGTCGGACTGTACGGCGAGCGGGGTGAAGCCGGCGATGTCCGAGACGCTGCCGTCCTCGCGCGTGGCGAGCGTGGTAAACGCGTACAGGGCCGCCACCAGGATGATGATCCACATGACGACGCTCAGTGCGATGGATGCGGCCTTTTTAACAGATTGCATGATGTCCCTTACTACCGTGTCTGACTAGGTCGTGCGCGGCCCGATGGCCGCCGTGCATATCTACTGTTCCTCGATGCCCTCAAAGCGCATCGAAACCGAATAGTTAGCTCCCTTTAGCATATTAGTGCAATTTGGGTCCGTTCCCTCGAGCCATATGCGAACGGTTACCGGCTTGTCCGTATCTTTTATTAGGTCGAACATGTCGCTGGCCGCGTTCGCTACTCCCGAGTCGAGCCCAAAGACGGTGGCCGAACCGGACGAGCCCCCGCCTCCGTTGGGGTTGTAGACCCAGGTGTGGCCGTCGGCGGTAAAGCTCATGCGCATGGCGCTTGCCATGCCCTGCGTGTCGGAGCTAAATCGCGTGCCGGACGCGCCACCGTCGCCGTCCTGCCCGGTCAGGCGAACGCGCAGGTCCGTACTGCTCATAAAGTGCAGCGTGAACTCCAAGTAGGCGCCGGTCGCGGGATCGGCGGTGGAGCCGTCCTCGAAGGTAAAAGTCTGGTAGTCGCTCGTGGTGACGGGCTTGAGCCTGGATGCATCGATGTCCACGCCCTTTTCGCTGGCGATGCGTGCCGAGATCTGGTCGAAGCCCAGGCTGTGGACGTATTCGTCGAACGTGGCATGCTCGTCCAGGTCAAAGCGCAGCGAACCGTCGGCGTTGGCGTCGATCATGAGCATGCGGGTTTTGGCGCTATCGGCGATGGAAAACCAGGCAAAGGTTGCCATAGCTATCGCCACCAGGGCAAACAGTACCAGTACCACGGTGGTGGTGAGCTTGCGGCGCAGGTCGGTGTCGGCGGGCGCGGCGGCGTTGGGCTTGCCGGTGGCGGGCGTGCAGTTGGCGGCGGGTTGCTTACGCGTCATGGCTACTCACCGTCCAGGGTCGCAAAGAGGGCCAGGTGCAGGGTGCCCGGGTCTTGATGCAGGTAGTCGGCGCTATCGGGGTCGGTGCCCTCGATGTAGTAATAGATGTCCAGGCGATAGGTCTGGCCAAGCCCCAGTGTGGCGAGCGTGTTTTGTGGGCGCTCGGCCGTCTCGCTCGTGTCCAGCGTAAAGGCGGCCGGGTCCTGTGTCACGTTGGCACCGCAAGCGAGCTGGCCGTTTTGCCAGCCCAGGAGCATGCCCTCGGTGTAGCCCGCCAGGCCTGCAGGGACAGTCGCCGGGTGCTCGGCGCGGTGACCACTATCGGAGCCGTCGAGTTCAAAGATGTTGGTGGCAAGCACCTGGTTGCCGCTCGAGATCTTTATGCCCACGCGAGCCGCGCGCAGCAGCTCGGCATCGACACCCTGGGGAACCAACGACTCGGCCAGATACAAGCTGACCTTACCCTTTACTTTGCTGGCGCCCGTTCCGGTAATGGTGGGGCGCAGATTGATCCAGCCGTGGTAGAACGCGGAGCCGTTGTCTTTTGCCTGCTCAAACACCGTGGCATCGCCGGCGGAGTTGTTTTGCGCGCAGGCAGCAAAGCCGTTGAGATCGAAGGTCGAGACCGGATAGAGCGTCACGGCGCCAGTCGCATTGGAAGTCAGGGAAACATCACCCTGCTGCGACCAGCTGCCGCGATCGGCGTCGCCCAGCTCCAGCACCAGCTTGGACGTGTCGCTGTGCACGCTCACCGAATTGGTGTTGACCTTCATGTTGTTGGTAAACCAGGCGTAGGTCGCGGCGCCCAAGGTGGCGGCGAGCGCCACCATAACGAGCGCGATGTAGGCACGCGCGTGGCGAGCGTGGCGGCGGGCGGCAGCGCCCTCGAGGACCTGGCACTCGGCGGCTACGCTGGAGGGAACCGCGGGGCTCTCGCTCTGGGTTTTGGCCTCGCAGCTATCTGCTGGCATGCGCTTCTGATCTTTCACGTCGCTCGCCCCCTTACGCCTTGGCCGCAGCAAAGGCAAGCTGCAGCACCACATCGCGGGCCTGGGCCTCGTCGATGCAATTGGCGTCGCAGCCTTCCATGTATACAACGTAGCGAACGCTTGCCACCTCGTTGGCAGCCAGCGTGCAGATGGGCGTGGCGCCCGCGCGCGGCGTGGGCGTGTCACCGGTGCCATCCATGCTGTAAGAACTAATAGCGCGGGCCGGGTCGGCGGTGTAGCTCCAGCCCGAGGCGGCACCCGCTACGACCGCGCCGTCCTGCGCCGTGGTGCGCCTGTTGGTGGCGCCTGCGGTATTGCCCAAGTCGTCACAGGTAAAGATATGCGTTTGCGTGCCCGACGCAGTCGTGATCACCAAGCCCAGGCGCAGTGCGGCCAGCAGCTGCGGGTCGCTCGTCATGCCCATCTGGCCCTGGTACAGGTACACGTTGAGCGCGCTATCGCTGCCCTTAAGGTACAGCGTGCCCGAAAGGGCGTAGTCGTCCAGCTGCGCAGTGCAGTCGGCATAGTCGGTCGTGATACCCGCGGCATTTTGGAAGGTGCCGCGCCAAAAACGGGAAAGGTCTGCCGTCGAGATGGGATAGAGCGTTTTGTCGGCGGCGGCAAGCGTTGCCGTTGTGTCCCAGGGCCCGTTGGCCGAAAGGCCAATCTGCAAGTCGGAGCCCTCGTCGCTTACCGTGTGCGCCACGGGCGTCACGTTGGTGTAGCGCGAATTGCTAAACCAGGCGTAGGTGGCGGCGCTCAGGGCGGCCACCAGCACCAGCATCCATGCGGCCGCAGCAACCATGCGACGGCGCGAGCTTAGGACATCTTTGATGTTCGATGCACTCATCCCTGGCCCCCTTACGAACGCTTGCCGGCAAAGCGCAGCGCCAGCGATTGCAGGCTGGTGGTGGCCAGGTTGTTGGTGCAGTCGGGGTCGCAGCCTTCCAGCCACACGTACACATCCACGCGCACGGGCGTGCTGCGGTTGGTGCCCTCGGCCGCGGCGGGCAGGCTGCAGATCTTGGTCGTGGCCTGCTTAAGGCTCACTACGCCGGTGTCTTCGTTGTAGTCGCAAAAGTTTGCGCTGGTAAGCTGATCAA
Source organism: Collinsella sp. TF11-5AC (assembly GCF_003436775.1). Lineage (NCBI taxonomy): Bacteria > Bacillati > Actinomycetota > Coriobacteriia > Coriobacteriales > Coriobacteriaceae > Collinsella > Collinsella sp. TF11-5AC. The sequence continues at coordinate 15,989 of NZ_QSQO01000016.1, read as the reverse complement.
AATGAACCGTTGTTCCATCGGAGCGGGTGCTGTCGAGCACCAGGTGATTCTGCTCGTTCTCGCCGGCATCCTTGCCGTCGAGCGTGTTGTAGCGCGCCTGGGGATTGCGCTCGCCCGAGACCTCAAAGATGTACTGGCCCGTAACGGTATCGCCCTGCCCCGGCGCATAGGTAACCAGGCCCACCCGCAGAGCGGTAGAGATGGGGTTTGCCGTGTCCTGCTCGGTAAAGTCGATGCCCGACAGGTACACGTCGGTCGCGGCCGAGTTGGTGGCCAGGTACAGGGAAGTCTTGTAGTAGTCGGAATGCTCGGCGGCGCCAAACATGCTGGCAAAGAGCGAGTCCTGGGTGGTTTCGCCGGTAAAGCCCGTTACCTTTTGGAAGCCGTTGAGCACGTTGTCGGTCGAGACGGGATCGAGCAGGCCCGAAAAGCTCAGGCCGGCGTTGGTCTTGTATTCGCCGTCGTACTCGTTGGAGATGAGGAAGGTCACGCCCGTGCCGGCGGCCATCTTGACGTCGGTGATGTGGCGGTTGGCGTTGTAGATGTACCAAGCATATGTTACGGCTCCGGCAGCAGCAAGGGCAACCAGCAACGTGGCGAGCATGCGATTGAACTGTTTTCGCAGTGAGCGCGCGTCCGACATGTCCCTCCCCCAGATGCCGCATCGTAAACTACCTGGACACCATTTGCCCATAATGGGAATATTTTACGCGAATGTGCAGTTCATCGGGGGTACAAACGCGACTTTTCGCGTCCTGCTCACGCCGGATCGGGAGCCGATAGGGTCGCAAGTTGCCGCTTTTTAAAAAATAGTTCTTGCCAGCGGGTGGGAGCTCCGTTATATTATTCTCTGCGCACTCGCGCACCCTTGATCGGGCGTTTAGCTCAGGGGGAGAGCGCTTCCCTGACACGGAAGAGGTCAGAAGTTCAAATCTTCTAACGCCCACCAAATGTTCGCAGCTCAGAGGCTTCGCCTCTGAGCTGTTTTGTTTTGCGCCGGCCGAGCCCAAATCGCCCAAACAGCCCCAGCAATCGCCACGATCAGACCCGAATGGGTCTCGCAGTCACATATAAGTAACCCTCTTTAAATTGAGGTCTAATACTTTTCCCGAGAAGTGAACGAGCTTATTTGGACCCCTGGAGCATCCACACTTTTTGACGTCAAAACCGCAGGATTCCAGCAGCAAAACCGCAGGAAACGGGCCCCTAAAAGTGTCGATGTTTCGGGGGTCCATTCTGGCTCGTTCACTTCTCGGGAAAAGTATTAGACCTGGATATATGGCCGCTAATTCTAACCCCCTGTTACCGCCCCTACCAATACTGATGCGCATCGATAACGGCTTGCCAGAGCCAAAATCGCTTCGTTTCGGCACGCGCATGGGCAAAATATCGCTGCTCTGCACTCATCGCCTTGTTAAAGATGGGGCGCTTATTCCGATGCAGCTTCCGTCGGATGCGTTCGCACAGCCGAACGAGCTTGTCGTAGTCATTTGCTTGGTCGGTTGTCACCGTAAAATACGCTACTCCCTCAAGCAGTTCCAACTCGTTGCGGCGCTCGGCATCCTTGTGGATCTTCTCGCGGCCGTCATGAATGGCATCGCTGTCGTAGTCGACCATCGCGGCCAGCACCTCTGGCAGCAGCCCGGCCTTTACTTTATCCCTGCCTACCTCAACTTTAGCCGTAAGCGTAATGTCGGGCGTGCGCTCCAACACGCGCAGTTTGCGCTCGCGCCCATCGTTGAGTCCATCGCGAATGAAAGCCTTCTTGTTGAGCTCGGCCTTGCCCAATGCGTACCCGCCGTAGCGCGCAGGCAGCGACATAAACATGCACAGACCCGACTCCCTCGGAGAGCGCGACCCCTCGATCACATACGCAAGCAGCGCCTTTGCTTTCGCAAGCCCCCTCACCTTTGGGGACGCCTCGATATAAGCCGCAATGAGCTCCTTCGTCGTGAGCCTGCCATCGCGCATGCCCCCATCCCTGCTTGTCACCCCACCGGGAGCAAGGTTATCCAACCGGTAGTTCGATGTCATGGCATAGCCGGCATAGATGGTCTCGGCCGCAGAGCTGTCGTGCGCAACCTGCACAAACGCCAGCTCGGGGGAGCACACATACGCATCCAGGTCGCCCATCCAGTGGCCCAGCGAGATAAACGAGCCCGCCGGGAGCTCGTTGGTGCACAGGTGCGTCTTAACATGCTTGCTCTGCCGACGGTCGGCACGCGATGGCACCAGCAAATCCAGCGTTTGGATCCCCAGATCATAGCGATCGATAAAGTCCTGCGCCTCTTGGTCCAACAGCGCACAGGCACCTGCAATCGACACGACCTCTGGTTCCGAATCCCCAAAACGAGGGTTCGGCAGGTGCGCCAAAAGCGCCAACGCAGCGTTATGTGAAACGATAAAGTAACCCATGGCGCGAAGATAGCACGCGCGTCGGCGGCGACTCGCGACCCTGGCGAGTTTTCGGCAAACGACCAGCGGTTTTTAGCCGCAGCGCGCCCAAAGTGTTCATTCGTCGACGTCTAAATGCAAATCCGTCAAGCTTTTGGCAAGGTTGCCGCTCAACTGAGCAAAAGCTGACCAAACACTTGCCCATTTGCTTGACGGCACGCCCTCGCCAAAATGCTCCGCGACTTCTCGGACGGTCGAAATGCTCGTTTAGCGACCACACACCCAGCGCTGGGGTATCCTTGGAGCACATGCACCGCAAGCCGCACAAAGGAGCCGCCATGCGCACCGAGCTCGATGTTCCCTTTTCGCACAAAGACAAGGCCAAGGCCCTGGGCGCCAAATGGGACCGGGTCAAGAAGATCTGGTACGTGCCCGATGGCGTCAACCCCGAGCCCTTTGCCGCGTGGCTGCCCGGCGTGGATCGCTCCGACCCCAGCGCGCCCTACATCTATCTGGTACTGGGCAAGCGCGAATGCTGGAAGTGCCACGAGCAGACGACGGTCGCGGCCTTTGGCATTCCGTATCGGGTGGCCGAGGACTCGGGCAGCAAGGCTGTGCCCAGCGCTGCACTCGCCATGGACGACGCGGGGCACATCGCGATCGACACCGCCCGCGCCAACGCCATAGTCATCGTCCCCGCGCTGGGCTGCGTGCCGGCCGAGATCCGCGACTACCTGCGCGAGCGCTGCGGCTACAAGCCCGTAACGTCGCGCACCACCAAGACCGTATCGCTCGCTAGCACCTGCACCGCCTGCGGCGCGCTGCAAGGCAGCCATTACCTGTTCGAGGAGCCCACGTCGCCGTTTGCACTCACGGCCATCAACAAGCTGCCCGCGCTGGAGTTCGTGCGCGTGGAAGTCGCCGGCGTCTTTGGCATCCCCGCCAGCCAGGACAACTTTGACCAGGCGCTCTTTACCTGGGCACGCGACCACCACACCCAGTTCCACAAACCCCTATGCGATGGGATTTACCTGTAGGGCAAAGCTCGAAAATCGAGTGCGGAAATCCTCGAAAATCAAGTATGATTATCCTCGAAAATCGAGTATGCCCAGATAGCGAGGTTTATCTAGTTATGATTTCTTATGGTTCGGAACGGCCCAAATCCTACCGTCCTCGCCTTTTGGACGAACGGCTGCAAACACTGCTCCAGATATTTGGGGCTGTCGAGATTCGGGGCACCAAATGGTGCGGTAAATCATGGACCGCACTCGCATTCGGCGAGAGTGTCATCCATCTTGACGACCCAAACGTAAAGTCGTTGGTCGAAGCCGATCCTTCGCTCGCCCTTCAGGGCAATAAGCCGCACGTCATCGACGAATGGCAGGAGACCCCCGCAACATGGGATGCCACGCGCCGCGCCGTAGATGCATCCGGCGGCGAGAAGGGCCTCTTTATCCTCACTGGATCGTCAACGCCGGCTAAGAATTCTGTTACCCACAGCGGCGCCGGTCGCATAGCGCGTCTCGACATGAGCACCATGACGCTTTGGGAACGCGGACTTTCGACGGGGTCCGTTTCGCTGAAAAACCTATTCGATGGATCATTCGAACCTTCCGCCTATACAGGTTCGCTCTCGATGCTGGCCGACGCAATTTGTTGCGGGGGATGGCCGGCGCTTGTCGGGGCGAACTCTCAGATGGCCGCAGAGGTCGTTAACCAATATCTTGACGCCATGTACGAAGTTAGCGTTCCACAAAAAGGAGGCATTGGGTCCACGGCGCGACGCATTGTGTCCTCGCTTGCACGCAACGTTGCGACCTCAGCCACGCTCAATACCATCGCATTAGACGCATCGCTGGGCGACAGCGACGCCCAGCCAGCAACTTCGACCGTGGCGTTTTACCTCGATATGCTGGAGAGCATGTATGCGATCGTAAATCTTCCCGGCTGGGATGCACCCGTCCGCGCCAAGTCTCGCCTGCGCACCAAGCCAAAACGTTATTTCGTCGACCCCTCCATTCCCGCAGCCGCGCTCGGAATGAATCCCGAGAGGCTCCTTGCAGACGGCCAGACATTTGGCTTGCTTTTTGAGTCTCTGTGCATTCATGATCTAAGCGTCTACACCACATGCCTGCCCGGCTCGCACCCAGGCTCGCTCCACTACTACGGCGATTCCGACGGGCTCGAGGTTGACGCCATAATCGAACTGAACGATGGCCGCTGGGCAGCAATAGAAATCAAACTAGGCGAATCCAAGGTAAGCGACGGAATCCACAACATCGAACGCCTACGTCGCAAGGTCGCCCTGAACCCTGCCGCACGCAACCCTCAGCCGGAGTTCTGCGCCGTCGTTACCGCGACCTCGCCCTTCTGCCGCTACGATGCCGAACACGACGTCTACGTGTTCCCCATTGGAGCGTTGCGGGCGTAGGGCGGGCAATTCAAAAAGACCGAAGGCCCGCCTATCAGCACTTTTGAAGTTTTAAGTCCAAAGGGCTTGGCTGCCGAGCAACTGTCTCGGAGGCTACAGCCCCAGGATGCGCTCCAGATAGCTCTTGTTGAACCAGAACGATTGCCTGGTCATCCAGCGTCCGTCAGGCAACTCGTAGGCGTTCTTCGCGATATCGCCGATTTCAGTTCCATCGGCGAATCTATACGCGGCTTTCGACGTATGCGGGCGAACGTGAACGATTGGATTGTCGGCCATACCGGGCAGATTGTTGGTCACCTTGAGCTTTCCGCTTGCATCCCGATACGGATTGAGCTCAACGCCCTCGCGAATGGCCTTTCGCGTCTCATCCCAGCAAGCCTTTGCGGGACCCTCGATTTCGTTTGCCGGCATTGCCCAGAATAGGCAGCGGTCAAGACGCCACTCCCCCTCGTGGTCCTCACGGAACACGACAAAGAAGAAACGGTTGGTCTCAAGGCGCGCACGGAAGGAAGACGTTTCCCAATCCTCGTTGATTAGCTGCTTAAACTCAAACGGAGGGAAAGACATTGCCTGCTCAATATGCCCCCTCTTATTAACGCGACAAGCACGGACGCTAATCCCTGCTTTAACGAACTCCTCGGCGGCATTGTTTTTAATGCCGAGCATTCGATAAACGAGTGTTGTCCATTGCGCTTTGTTGCCCGTATACTCCAGGCCGCACTGCTCCGCAATCTGGCGATCGGTTTCGCCATAGTGTCGCTCGATAAGTCCAGTTACATAGCTTTCGAAATCAACGGACTCGTCGCCAGCCTGAACGATGCTCTCGCCGACACGCGGGGCACCGAGAACATAGGTGTGAAGTACATAGTCCATGTACGAGCGCTTGAGTGAAAAAGCGCGACGCTTTGCACGACGACGTTCAATCTCACCCGTATCGGTATTGAAATACTCGTAATACTGGTCAACCCACATCGTCGCTTCGGTTGCACCCTTTGTGCAGGCGCCCAAGTAGGTGGTCATGCCCTCCGATAGCTCGTCCGCTCGACCATCCTGAATGTACGAAATGATCTTCTCGTAGTCAGCGCGAATGATCTTCATGTCCTCTTCGGGCAGACGAACCATGACCGCGCGCTCAATGCGCTGGTCGTATTTATCGATGAAACGATCGCGGCCGTAGTAAATCAGCAGGATATTGCTGAGCTTGGTCTTGAGATGCGAACTGTCGTAGTCGAGAGAAACGGGACGATCGTAGGGAATCATCGTCAAGACAAGACGCTCGCCAGCAGATTTGCGGCCATCCTTGAGCACGTCGAAGCATGTTGCCTTGAGCTCGACGCCCGCCTCGGGAAAATCCGGTCGATCATCGCTGTTGGCCTTGTAGCCAAAGTAACGCTCCTCGATCAGGGTTCCCATACCGCCCTTGTACTTCTTAGACCCAAAGTCCTTGGGCGCACTCTCTCCCTCCGGCGCAATGCCAAGCTCGAGAATATCGCGAAACGTCATCCCGTCGAGATTGGCAGCATACCGCTCGATGCTAGAGGGGTCAGAAAAATCGGTATCATCAAGCATGCGCTTGAAATCGAGGTGCTTTTTGGACATGAGGTACCTCCGAAAGTCGCAGTTAGCCCCATGGTAGTTCAGGGCAGCAATTTCCTCCATCAAATTGAGGTCTTGATCTTGTCCGCTCGATCGGTTATTGTTGTGAGCACCATAAACGGACACAGCAGCGATTGGAGAAACGTGTCTGAGATTAACATTGCCGAGCTTTTTGCGGGCGTCGGCGGATTTCGTCTGGGTCTTGAAGGCTATGCCGACCCGCGTCATCCCGAGTTTTACATGAAGCCCGCCGGCCCCTTTCGCACCATTTGGGCCAACCAGTGGGAACCGCCCGGAACCAAGGCCCGTCAGTTCGCGGCACGTTGCTATATGGACCGCTTTGGCGAGGATTCCGTAGTCAACGAAGATATCAATAAAGTCATGGAACAAGCTGAAGCCGGCGAGATTGAAATCCCCGACGTCGATATGGTCGTTGGCGGCTTCCCTTGCCAGGATTACTCCGTCGCACGTCCGCTTAATCAGGCACACGGCATCGAGGGCAAGAAAGGTGTCCTTTGGTGGGACATCTATCACTTCCTCGAGATGAAGAAGCCCCGCTTCGGGCTCTTTGAGAATGTTGATCGCCTGCTCAAGTCGCCCGCATCTCAGCGCGGTCGCGATTTCGCCATCATCTTGAGCTGCCTTGCCGACCTCGACTACACCGTCGAATGGCGCGTGGTCAACTCCGCGGAATACGGTTTCCCCCAGCGTCGCAAGCGCGTTTACATCTTCTGCGAGAAGAACGCCGGCAAGGTTGATCTTGTCGATCGCATGCACAACGGCGTCATGGCCAAGGCCTTCCCCGCCATCTATCCTGACGAAATGGCCGAGCTCGATGTTCTGCCTGATCCTTATGAAAACTCGACTCGTTTTGGCGTTGGACAGAAGACTTCCCAGTTCAAGAATGCCGGTGTCATGCAAGGCTGCCACGTTTTGACCTGCGACTTCGCTGAGGACTATCACGGCCAGCGCCGCGTGCTTGGCGATGTGCTTGTCGACGAGGCGAATGTTCCGGAGCAGTTCTACATCTCTGACGAAAAGCTTCCCGATTGGCGCTACCTCAAGGGCAGCAAACGCGAAGAGCGCACCAATAAGAAAACCGGTTTTACGTATACGTATTCAGAGGGTGCCATGAGCTTCCCGGATGCTATCGACAAACCAAGCCGTACGATTCTCACGGGCGAAGGCGGCACGGGAGCCAGCCGCTTTAAGCATGTCATCGAGTGCCCCGACGGTCGTTTCCGTCGTCTTGTTCCCGACGAACTCGACCAGCTCCAGGGATTCCCGAAGGGCTGGACCGACACCGGCATGACCGATGGCCATCGAGCCTTCTGCATGGGCAACGCGCTTGTCACCGGCGTGCCTCACCGTATTGGTGAAGCCATGGTTGAGGTGTACGGGCTGTAGTCGAACCACTATTGGCACAAACAAGACGAGGGCCAGTTCGATTCTGAACTGGCCCTCGTCTTTTATCAAAGTTGCTAGCAGCGTTTACACTACTTTGAATCGGCTACGATGCCGACCAAGCTGACCGTTACGTCAAAGGTCGGGCTTCCTTCGCCCACATCGAGGCCAGACATATTCTGACAATCGCTGTCGGTGCCCTCCATCCAAACGACAACTTTCATGTTCGTGCCGCTGTAATTGACGCTCGAAGCGACCTTTTGCGCGTTGCCGTTCGGCTTAATGTAGGCTTCGCCCGCTTTCGTGGCACCCCAGTTATCGCCGTTTTGATCAAGCGAATCGGTGCCAGAAAGGTGTAAATACGTAGGAGCAACAACCTTGTTTAGAGATTCGGAGTCGACGCACGACCAACCTGCAACGGTAGCCACGTCGTTGCCCGAATCGGTTGTCGAGGGAGCAGTTGGCGCATAGACAACGCGCAACACACCGTTGATCACAATGCCCACGCGCAGGCTGCCTTTGATTTTATCGAACCATTCCTGCGTGCCGCCATGCTGCGTAATCGTAATGGGCGAGCCGTTGCTCGCGTCCAAATACACGTCGGCAACGCCCGTGTTCGCCACGGTATACAGCGTGTAATTCGCAGCGGTGAATGCATAGTAATCGTTGCCCTGAATGGTGTACTTACCGGGAGCCTCACCCGAAATGGATGTGTCGACTTTTTGATAGGTGCTCACATTAACACCCTGCCAGCCTTGGGGAACGTACCAGTTTTTGGCATCGTTCGTCGATGACGGGCTAATCTCGTGACCGGTTGCAGAAGCAACCGTGGAGGTATCGGAGCCGTGGTCGGGTGTGTCACCCTCAACGATTTGGAGTACCATGCCATTCGCTTGAGCGGAGATGGTGCTCGTAGTTGCATGAACCCTATTATTGGCGGCAAACCATGCGTAGGTAGTCGCAGAAAGCGCCACCGCCGAGACGACGACGGTCAACGCTGCCCCAACAAGCTGAACCTTGAGCCTCTTTACTGAATCGTGCATACCCGTCGCCTCCCTTCGTTACGGAAAAGGGCAGGATCCCGGGCTGGGAACCTGCCCTATTAAGCCAGCGTACAAACACAGACTATTTGTTGGCTGCCTGAGCCTTAAAGAAAACCGTCATCTTTGCAGTATCGGTCAACTGGTTATTCTCAAGATTCGTGGTTTTAACTACAGCATCCTTACCCTCGTAGTAAAGGTAAACATGGACTGCAGTATCCTGACCAGCGGTGATATTGCCAAGAGTTACAGCGGCATTCTGATCGGCAGAAGTAAGCTTAACCTCGAACTCAGTCGAGTTCGCCTTCTGTCCGTATACTACCCAAGTGTTCCCGCTATCGTTCGTAACCAGCACGCGCAAGGCCTTCATGAGCTCAGAGTTTGACGCTGCATTCTTGGAAACTTCGACTTTATCAACTTCGAGATTAGTCAGATTCTGACCCTTAGAGCTGATGTTGTAGTCCTGCTGAAGCGCATAGCTGCCCTTCACTGCTGCAGCAGTAGATCCAGCGGTTTCGGCATTGTTCGGGTCCTTGCAAAGCTCGAGTGTACTATTAAGCGTACCGTCATCAAGACCCTTACCGAAACCAGTCATCCACTGTCCCTTAGTGGCACCGGTTTCCTCGCCGTAAGTCGCGGGGAAGAGAGCTTTCTTCTCGACATTAGTAGCGACTGTAGTGGTATCAACCCCACTTGCGCCCGTCGTACCATTCGTGATGGTCATAAACGCCGCGTTCGACTGAGCGGAAATCGTGCTCGTGGTGGCGTCAACCTTGCTGTTCGTCACAAACCATGCGAACGTGGCAGAGCCCAATGCTACGGCTGCTACCAGCACCATGGCGATGGCGGCGCCCATCTGCTTCTTTAATGCCTTGGTATCCATACGGACCCCTTTCTTTCCCCATTCATCCCAGATGACCCCCGAGAAGCCCGGAAGGGGAGCCCGTGCTTTCGTGTTGGATGTTGCTTGCCCATCCTTAAAATTTGGAATTGAGGATACCATAATTCTTACGATTTCCTTATGAGTTTTCGGGAGCCTACATTCCGGCAGATTCATGGGTCTACCTTGGACTTGGGTATGGAACTGTGCAAACGCTGTTTACCTTATCTGGCTACGCGCTCCCGCAAAGTTATAAGTCCCTCTTAAGGTTTGCGACCGCAGCGCCATGCCAGCATATTCACACCCCTCGCCGAGCTTTGCCCCTAGCCCTTCCCCACTCGCTATACTGGTGCAGAACGTGTATTTTTACCTGCTTAGCTCGCTATTTGTTGGGAGGGCCCCATGGCTGCCGCCAATCAACCCAAGGGAAGCGTTTCTGCCGGATCGATCAAGCCGGTGACGCGCAAAGCCGTTCGTTGTCAGCGCGAAGTTGCCTGGCTGGTCACGCGAGCGGCCGGTAAGCTCGTCGCCACCACCGACGACGTCAACGCGCCCACACCCAGCTTTGTGCTGGCGGCGGCGTTGTCATATGCCCGCGAGCAGGAGCAGACCGCCCGGGACCGTGGCGCCGCGATCGACTACAAGGCCGTCATGGGCTCCGACCTCGCGAGCTTTTGTGCGGCCGCGGGGCTGCCCGCAGCGCCCAACGCGCTTTCGGACGCGGGCTACATGTTCACGCTCTCGGGCGCGGATCTGATCCGCGACATCTATGCCTACTGCGGCGACCTGGGCGAGCGCATGAGAGATCCGGTGCAGGTCAAACCGGGCTACGCGATCAAGCTCGCGTTGCGGTTGTTCTTGCTGGACGACGCCGCTGGCAACGGCGCTACCTCCGCCGACAACGCCTCCGCATAACAAAAGCGCCGGGTCGGGAAATCACTCCCGGCCCGGCGCTTCTTCGTTCTACTTGTCCCCGTCCCCCGCGGGCGAGTTCTTTTGGTTGCGACGGTTACTCCAGGTCACGTTGTGTTCCTTGTAGTAATCGGGCGCCTCGTTGCCGCTCGCGCTAATGGGGTCGTTGCCGGTCAGGGTGTCGGCAATATCCTGCACGAATTTAATGAACAGGCTCGAGTCGTCGGTCTCGGACGAATCAAAGTCAAAGCCAAACTCCACCGCACCGCCGATGATCTTGTCCACGCACTCCGGGTCGTCGCCGTCCAGCCAAATGACCACGGTGTACTTGTCCACATCGCCCACGCGAAAGTTCTTGTGGCTAATGGTCGTCACCACGTCCTTGGACGCAAACGGCTCGGTGTTGGGCTCGGGGCTGCCGTCGGCCGTTGCCGCCGCATAGGTGGTGGGCTCGCCGTTGCGGTACACCCGCACGCGCGCCGCCTTCTCCACGCCCTTGCTGGCGCTGACCACCTTGAGCTTGGCGCTGTAGCCCAGATCGGTCTTGCCGGCGTTGCGGATATAGAAGGTGTACGCCACATAGTTCTTGCCGTTGTGGCTGCCGTCGATGTTATCCAGGTTGTCGGGCAGGTCGTCGGCAGCGATATTGGTGCCGTTGTCCACGGCGTCGGCCGCCAGGCGCGCGGTGGCGTTGTTAAAGTCGCCATTGTCGGCAATGGCCACGCCGCGGCGGAACAGCTCCAGGCGGTTGAGGTTGATGGTGAAGTTACCCATGTTTTCCTGCATAAACGACAGGGCAAACAGCACGCCAAAGGCAAGCGCCAGCACCACGAGGGCTTTTTGTAGCTTGTCCATGCGCAGCAGCGCCGTGCCGATGCGCTCCATGCGGCGCTTGGGCATGTACATGGACACGACCGCGTCGGGGTCGATGTCGTCGAGGTCCTGGTCGGCCAGCGCCTGCTCCAGCTCCTCGATGCGCACCACGCCGCGCAAGTCGCGCTTGGGCTTGCGCTTGGGTTTGGGTTTGGGCTTGGACTTGGGCTTGCCGAAGCGCTTGCGGGAGGCGGGGGGCTGGTCGGGCGCGGAGTCCTCGCCGGGCGCGTCCTCGGCGTTAGCGCCGGGAGCGTCCTGTAGCGCGTCCTCGGCTTGGTCCTCGGTCAAACCCTCGGCCAAATCCTCGGCAGCTTGATCTTTGTTGTCGTTACGCTTGAACAGTGCCATGGCGATCAGAGCTTATATTTGGCGCGGATGTAGCCGACGTATTCTTTGACGAGCTCGCGCTCCATGTCGTCGGCGTAACGGAACTGCAGGCCGCAGACGTTGCGGTACAGGCTGCCCTTGGGCGCGCGGCGCACCCAACACACGATGCCCAGCTGCTCGGGCAGCTCGTGGCGCTCGCCCTGCAGGCGGATCGTGGGCATTTGCACGGCCAGGGCCTCGCCCACGTCGGGGTAATCGTTGAGGTAGATAGCCAGACCGCCGGCCGAGACGTCGATGGTCATGGCGTCCTCGGGCTCGGGGGTCGGCGCGTTGTCGCGCTGGTAGGTCAGGCGCATGGCGACCTTAAAACGCTCGTCGCGGCGCTTGACAAAGCTGCGCTGCTCGGCGACTTTGCGCATTTTCCAATAGGTGCGGATGCCCTTTTTCTCGACTGCCTCGGGATAGCCGGCGAGCACGAACGTCTCCTCGCCTACTTTGTACTGCAGCAGCAGCTTTTGGTTTTCGTCCATGAGCAGCGGCTTGCCGGCAAGCATGGGCGCGCTCATAAGAAAGTACGCCTCGTCCAGGTCCTCTTTGTACGTGGCGAGCATGTTGAAGTCGGTTTTTTGGCCCATGGGCACGTCGAATGCCACCTGAAGCTTAGTCCCCGGCGTTATCTGTTGCTCTGCCATGTATTCTCCCCTAGTCGCGGGCGCCGATATCATCGTCGTGCGCGATGCACATTGGGCTATTGTAACTGCTTTGCCGCAGGTTTCGGTGGGCAGTGCGCGAAATGGCGGGATGTGGGGCACGGGTGAACGCGCAGCCGCTCTGTGCGCGGCATCAATCTGGCAGCGATGCATGTCCCCCGACAGACCGTCTGTCTGTCTCTCAGCCATCTCTCATTTATCTTTCAGCTTAGAGATGAGTGAGAGATGAGAGACAAAAATGCCGTTATCGGTTCAAGCAAATCACGTTCGCGCAGGTAAACTCATGTATACGGGAACTTTGACTCGATCCCCTAGCCACCTTGCAGCATTGTTATCTCTCATATTTATCTCTCGTCTTTCTGTTATCTCTCGTATTAGTGACGAATGAGAGATGAGAGATGCGTGAGTGATGGACGAGTGTGATTTTTTGGACGGTCGGAAAATCCCTCAAATAAAAAACGGGGCCGGCCTTACGCCGAGCCCCGTTTTCAAACGGTCAGTTAGTTATCCAACGCGCGAGCATTGCAGTCAACATTACGCCGCCGCGAACACTCCCAAGCCCGTTCCGATGATGCAGATTGCGAAGATGCCCAAGATGATCCAAATGGTCTTGACGCCCTTTTTATAGAGGGCAACGCAAGCGAACGTTGCCAGCAAGGGCAGCAGACCGGGAAAGATCGAATCGAACAGATCCTGCAGGACAATCTCCGAACCACCCACGTCAAAGGTCAAAGCCGTGGACAGCGAGACCTGTGCCGCAATCATGGCGCCGATAACGGTCATTCCGAGAACACCGGCAGCATGCGTCATGCGAGACATAAGGTTGCTCTCTTCGGACTGCTGCAAAAACTTGGTTCCCAAGTCGTAACCCAGATGGGCGGCGACGATACGCGTTGCAAAGTTAATCACGGAGTAGATGAGCGCGTACACGATGGGGCCGAGCGGGTTGCCCGTCGAAGCGATGCCAATACCAATGCCGGCGGCAACCACGCGGAACGTACCCCAGTAGAACGAATCGCCGATGCCGGAAAGCGGTCCCATAAGGCCGACCTTCATGGCGTTAATCGAGGACGTGTCGAAGTTCTTATCGGCAGCCGCCTGCTCTTCCATCGAAACCGTTAGGCCGGCTACAAACGGAAGCACATGAGGCGTGATGTTAAAGAACTCGGTATGGCGATCGAGCGCCGCATAGTAATCGTCGTCGTTGGGATAGATCTTTCGCAGGGGCTTCTGAATGGTGTACATGAAGCCCATTGCCATCATCTTGTCGTACGACTGCGAGCACTGGCTCGTAAACTGGCGAAGGAACATGCTCCGATACATATCGGGAGTCATAATCGCGTCCTTCTTGGCCTCTTTGAGGTCGGTGTTCTGGATAGCCATTAGAAGTCCTCCTCTTCATCTGCAGCAACCGTCTGCGGACCGGACGAGCCCTCGCGGAAGGCCAGGAGCAGCGCGACGCAAATGGCAGCTGCGGCGACGCCGACCACGTCCATCTTGAGGTAGATGACCATAATGAAGCCCAGGAACAGCCAGGGAAGGAGCTTGTTATCGCCCATGGTCCTGATAAGAAGAGCGAAGCCGATGCAGACCATGACGCCGGACGCAACGTTGAGGCCGTCCATCACAAACTGCGGAATCGCGTTGAGCGCATTGTTGATAAGGTCGGCACCAAAGAACAGCGAGCCAAACACCAGCAGTGCAGACGGAATGCCAATCGACAGCGGCACGATGGTCAGATGGTACAGATTCGCCTTGGCAAGATCGCGATTTGCCAGAGCGGTCTCAATCTTCTTGCAGGCAAAGGCACCCGGAACGGCGTAGCAGAAGTTGCGCCACACCTGAAGGAAGACGGAGACGGGAAGGGCGAGCGCGACTGCAGTTGCCGTGCCCGTACCCGTAATGACGGCAAACGCGCAGCCAAGCACGCCGGAGGCATAGACCTCGGGAGGAACCGCCGCGCCGACCATGATGGCGCCCATGAACATGGACTCCAAAGCAGCGCCGACGATAACGCCCTGCTGGACATCGCCAAGGATCAAGCCGACAAACAGGCTCGTAAACAGCGGACGACCAAGCATCGTAATGCCAAATAATTGCTCGTCCATGGACGCAATAAATGCGACCAGTGCAACTAGAAGATACTGGACAACCATTTCGATCAACCCCAGAAACAGGTCTGCAGGCGAGGCATTCTGCGCAGCTCGCCTGCAGACAACCGCAGCAATTTGAGAGGATTAGTAGTTCATCTGGTGATAGTAACGACGCGTGGTGAGCGGGTGGTTACGGACGTGCTCGAGATGGCAGCTCAGACGCTCGGTGATGGTGTAGGTGACCATCGGGGAAACGATCTTGCGGAACTCGGGGTCGCTGAACGGCAGCTCGACCTCGGCGGTGTCAAACTTGTTCACGCGGACGTTGACGCCCTTCTCGTCGGCGAGCATGTGAGTGAAGTTGTCCACGCGGTCCATGAGCTTACGGGTGTCATCCTCGCCGTAGAGCATGATGAGGCTCGTGCCTTCCTCGCACAGCTCGATGGTGCCGTGGAAGAACTCGGCGGCGTGGATGGACTTGGTCTTGATCCACTGCATCTCCTCGAGGATGCACATGGCGTAGTCGTAGGCCTCACCCCAGAGCATGCCGGAGCCAATCACCATGTGGTAATCGGTGTCCTTGAAGTCCTCGGCCATGGCGGCGCAGCGCTCGTCCTGAGCGTCCTTGGCCTTGATGAGGTACGGAGCGATGTTGCCGAACTCTTCCATGAAGGTGTTGTACTTGGGGAAGGCGCCGGCGTTCTTGAGGAAGCGGGCGACCAGCGTGATCTGGTAGGTGTAGATGGCCTCGCACAGAACGTCGTCCTCGGCGAAGCTGAAGAACTTGTAATCGGCGTACTCGGTGGCCGGGGTGTTGTCGTTGGAGACATACATCAGCGTGCGGGCGCCCTGCTCCTGGCAGAACTTGGCAGCCTCAATGATCTCGGGGGTGGTGCCGGTACGGGTGGAGAAGACGCAGACAGAATCCTTGTTGAAGGTCTTGGGCGGGCAGGCGAGGAACTCTGCGGCGATCTCGCAGTGGACATCGACGTCGGCCGTGGTGGTCTCGACCCAATACTTCATCGGGAGCGTGTGGGCCCAGGTGCCGCCGCAGCCGATGAAGAAGATGTTGGAATAACCCTGCTCGCAGACCTCGTCCACGGCAGCCTCAATCTGAGGACGGAGAGCGAGGGCATCGCTCACAACCTTCTCGTAACGAGGCTCATCGAAATTGAACATCCCTTACTCCTAACTCACTTGGATGAACCCTTCATTCATCCCATGACGTTATAATACTTTATATAACTAACTATGCAAGAACTATTTCAGATTTTTTTTGATTTTTCTTTAATCAAAACCACCCCTAAAAGGGGTGGTTTGCTCTTAGGG
>NZ_QSQO01000015.1:355-46329 GCF_003436775.1 Collinsella sp. TF11-5AC | reverse complement strand
CGTTAGGGTGCCACCCTTACACCAACATTTTCGACGCGATCACGGAAGACTTACTCCCCGGCCACGACAGCGAGCGGGCTCCGGGTGCCCCAGGTTGCCGCGAAAGAGGAGGGAAGCGTACTTTATGTACGCGACCGACGATTGAGGGGCAAGATGGGGTGCCCGGGGCCCGCGCAGCGTCAACAAAAAACGCGGTTCGTTAGAACCGCGTAAGATAGTTGGAGCGGACAACGGGGCTCGAACCCGCGACCCCAACCTTGGCAAGGTTGTGCTCTACCAACTGAGCCATGTCCGCATATGTAAAACAAAACGGGCGCCGGAGCGCCCGGATGTTGCCTGGAGGCGAAGCCCGGATTCGAACCGGGGGTAAAGGCTTTGCAGGCCTCTGCCTTACCACTTGGCCACTTCGCCGAAAAAGGACCGCCTAAACGGTCCGGAAATGCAATGGAGCGGACAACGGGGCTCGAACCCGCGACCCCAACCTTGGCAAGGTTGTGCTCTACCAACTGAGCCATGTCCGCTTGCGGGTTATTAATTTACGCGAGTTGTCCAAAAGACGCAAGTACTTTTTTCAAAAAACTTGTCTGCCGCATGTTCTTAGTAGCTAAACGCGCTAAAGCGATTGGCTAGGCACACGATTCCAGCGCTCCGCTAAACAGCTTCACCATCTGCACGCGCGTGCCGGCGCCGTCCGTACGATGAGCAACCTCCACGTTATCGACGAGCATACGCATAAGCTTGATACCACGGCCGCGCTCCTCAGATGCGACCGGTTCGCTCGTTTCATCGATAGAATAGCCGGCACCTCGATCAAGCACCTCAACCACAACGCGATCGCCATAGGCCTGAACCGTCAGGACGCACCCGATACCGCCCGCATGGTCATAGGCATTACCCAGCGCCTCCCCCGACGCCAATGCGACATCGTAGCGCTCGTCACGGCGCAACGGAAGCGATTCAAGGAGTTCGGCGATGCGATGTCGGTAGTATGGAAGATTCTCGATACCCTGACGGACCTCGACGCTCTTACTCCAGCGAGGCAGCTCCCCCACCGGAATGGCGGGAACAGACTCCCGTGCCGGCCCCGCGACATGAAGGATATCGACAAGCCGAGCAATCTCCAAAAAGCGAACAACTTCACCCGATGCATTGACGAGCGAAAGCAGGCCTTCTCGCCTCATGAGCTCACGAGCGCGCGTAAGCAGGAATGCCAAGCCCGTCGAATCGATAAAGCTAACAGCCTGACAGTTGATGACGACACGACGCACGCCGCGGCCAATCAAAGCATCCAACCGCCGACGCAGCGCAGGCACCGTGGCGATGTCGATATCGCCTGGTGGCGTCAAAACCGCTATGTCATTCCACTCATTCATACGACCATGATTCCCCAAAAAAGCCCACTCGATGCATTCGTTTCCCCAACCGTACGGATTCAGCCCGCCCAGCGTCGTCTATGAACGACCCCGTAAAAACTCAAGGGACACCAATGCAATGTCATCGTCCAGCGCCGATTCGGTAAATCGGTCAAGCTCGCCCAAGACCTTGCCGCAAATGCCCGACACGCCCTCACCCGAGACAGAGAGCAGAAGGTCGCGAAGGCGCTGCTCGCCAAAGAAAGCACCCGAGCGGTCACGCGCTTCGATTGTTCCGTCGGTGTACATAAATAGCATGTCACCAGGAGCGAACGTAAACACGCCTGTCTCGTATACCATGCTCTCAAAGGCACCGATTACCCCCGATTGGCATCCAAGCAGCTCGACCTCCCCCCCACGGGCCTCGCCGCCACCCAGCGGCATCGACTCTGGCCTGATGACCATGGTCGGAGGATGGCCCGCCGAACAATACGTTGCGCGTCCGGCTTTAAGGTCAATCTTGGCGATAAAGGCCGTCACGAACGTCTCGACCCTCGAAAAGCCCATGAGCATGCTGTTAAGGGAGCGTGCCATGCGGGCCGGTCCAGCGCCCTCCCAGGCATATGCCGTCAGGGCCGTCTTGACGAGCGCGGACATCGATGCAGCCTCAATGCCTTTGCCAGACACATCGCCCAGAATCATGACGGCGCAATCGTCGGGAAGACGGATGAGCGTATAGAAATCGCCGCCGACCAACGCCGAGTTCGTGGCCGACAGGTACACCGAATCGGCGGCGATTCCCGGAACATCCCCCAGTGAATTTCTCATGCCAATCTGGAGGGTCTGAGCGATATGGCGCTCCTCACGCTTTTGAGATTCGCCTTCATAGATCAGTTCAAAGTCATGAGCCAAGTGCACCAAGTAATCATATTCAAGGTCATCAATCGGCTCTTGGCTACCATCACGAAGCAGCAGCGCGCGCGTCGTCGGGCCCTTCGCAACAGAAGCAGGAACGATCGCGTCGTTACTGTGCTTGCCATCGCCCTCAGAGCGCGGGCGCCCCGCCTCGATGCCGGCGTCGACGTAGAGACCCTGGCAAGGCAGGCCATGCGCTCTAAGCCAGCCTCCCATAGGCATCGATTCGTCAACGCGAGTTATACGGACGTGTTTAAGGTCCTCGGCACTCGTGCCGCCCAAAACAGATGCCTCAAAGCCATCAGGGGCAGCCCCCAAACGTGCCGCTGGCGCCGTCGTGGAAAAGAAAAGCTTCTCGGGATCGTCCGGCAAAGCAACGCGACTGCCGCCTTCAAAATCTATGACGTAGGAATCCAGACTGGCGTCATACTCAATAGGGCAAAAATGGCAGTTGAGCATATTGCAGATCTCGGACGATACCGCCTGGGTAGCCGCGGCGGAATCGTCTAGAAAGGTAAACAACTCATCCCGCAAGACATTGAGCGAGCGGCCAAGCTCGGCCGTGCGACGGGAGCGAAGGCTCGATGCCATGCCGACCAGCTGGATAGACAGGTAATCGCAAATGACCTCGAGCACATTAACGTCATAGGCGAGCGGTGCCTGGGGGCGTTTCCAACCAACTTCCAGCACGCCAAGGATCTGCGTACCGTAAAAAACGGGAAGACAGATTTCACTGCGGTACGGAGGCATATCCTGCATGCGCAACAGGTGCTTAGAACGATTATCCAGGTCCATGAACATACCGGAGGCGGCCTTATCGCCCTCAAGGTCCTGTTGAATCGACAAGCGACAAGCACGCGACTCGCGAAGAACATACGTCGGAATGCCAGCGCCATACGGCAAAAACTCGGGCAGGTAGCTGTCGAGCAGCTCCTTGGAAACACCGCGAAGCTTAAAGCCGCCGCTCTCAGAAAAATAGATAGCGGCACCCGAAGCATCGAGCGTTCCTACAAGCTGGTTCAAAACGGTATCAAGCAGGCTGGGTAACTCATCGGAGCCCACAGTGCTCATAATGACCGAGAGCGTGCCAGAGAGACGCTTGTTCGCCACTCTAAGCTCCGATAACGCACGCTTGAGTTGCCGGTCGTGAGAATACTGTTCCTCGATACTGTGAAGCGCCACCAGGACACGTGGTGCGCGGCGCCCAAAGATGCGTGGAGGCGTTACGGAGCCCGCACGAACCAAGACGGGAATAAAAGAGCCGTCACTCAGTTTGAGCATCAGTTCGTTCTCGGAGCCATCAGTTTCAAATGGCAGACGATGTTCCGTCGCACGTTCAAAAGAGGACGAGTACAGGACGTCTTTAACATCTCCACCGATGACGTCGGCGCGTTCCTCGCACATCAAACCAAGTAAGCGATTATTCACATGCAGAATGGTTCCGTCGAGCTCGCAGATGATGACAGCATCGCTCGTGATCTCGACTAGTTGGGCAACGTCTGCCCACTCGTTGCGTTCAAGCGTTTCCATCGTGGACCCCACCGTCTATCGGTAACAAAAAAGCCTCCGAAGAGGCTTCTTAAATGCGATGGTGTCGGAGGCGGGACTTGAACCCGCATGACCAAAAAGCGGTCACTAGCACCTCAAGCTAGCGCGTCTGCCAATTCCGCCACTCCGACATGCTATGTTGTTGATTCGCGGTTCGTTTTTGTTGGACCCGCGCGTTCAACGAGGAAGATAATAACCTATGATTCGAGAACTGTGCAAGCACTTTTTTCAAAAAAGTTTACGAATTTGTAATTGCGCAGGTAGATCCGCATGTCCGGCCCCGAATCGGTGCTGCCTCCCGGCGCGTCCTCGGGCATGAGCGATATTTTGCTGCGCACTTCGTGCTGCAAAATATCGCTCCCCCTGCGGAATGCGCCGGGAGGCAGCACCGATTCGGGGCCTACCAACACATACTCCAAGCACAGTTCTCAAACATGTTCTGGGGCTGATGCAAATTTGGTGGCTCGGCAAAGCCGAGCCCTTATATGGGGAGGCCGGAGCTAAAGCTCCGGCCTCGCTCAATTTCCTATTAGATTAAGTGAGCGATCAAGGAATCTCACCCCTCTACAGTGGTAACACAGGGCCCGTGCTGGACTTAGTTTTCAGAACATTCCGCAGACCAGGAAACCCCCTTATCCACAGCTCCGAAGGAGCAGGATAAGGGGGTTTCCATGGTCGAGGACGTTCTGAAAACTAAGTCCAGCACGGGCCCGGACAAACAGCCGACTACAGGTCGATGTGCGATTCCTTGATCGGGAACGGCTCGGCGAAGTGGCAGGCACAGCAGTGGCCCGGGGCAACTTCCTTAAACTCAGGAAGCTTCTCTGAGCAGATGCCCTGCGCGATCGGGCAACGCGTGTGGAAACGGCAGCCGGTCGGCGGATCCAGCGGCGACGGCGGATCGCCGGCGAGGATGATACGCTTGCGGGTCTTCTGGATATCCGGATCGGGCACCGGCACAGCAGATAGCAGCGACTGCGTGTACGGATGGTGAGGCTCGCTATAGAGCGTCTTCCAGTCCGAAACCTCGACCATCTTGCCCAGATACATAACGGCAACGCGATCGGAGATGTGCTGCACGACGGACAGGTCGTGGGCGATAAACAGATACGCCGTACCAAACTTGTCCTGAAGTTCCTTGAGCAGGTTCAGAACCTGGGCCTGAATGGAAACATCCAGAGCGGAAACGGGCTCGTCGCAGATGATCAGCTTGGGCTTCAAAGCGAAGGCGCGGGCGATGCCGACACGCTGACGCTGACCGCCCGAGAACTCGTGCGGATAGCGGTTGATGTGCTCGGGGTTCAGTCCAACGACGTCGAGAAGCTCGCGAACACGCTCGATACGCTCCTCCTTGGTGCCCACGCCGTGAATAGTCATGGGCTCGGAGACGATCTCGCCGATGGTCATACGGGGGTTCAGCGAAGCATAGGGGTCCTGGAAGATGAATTGCATCTCGCGACGCATGTCCTTGATCTCATGCTTGCTCATCTCGGCAACATCTTTGCCCTGGAAGAACACCTTGCCGGCAGTCGGCTGGGTCAGGCGCATAATCGTGCGGCCCGTGGTGGACTTACCGCAACCAGACTCGCCAACCAGACCAAAGGTCTCGCCAGGATAAATCTCAAACGAGATGTCGTTCACAGCAGAGACGACGCGCTTGGAAAAGCGCTTGGCGAACATGCCGGACTCGGCGGGGAATTCCTTAGAGAGGTGCTCGACCTTCAGCAGCGGAGTGCGCTCGTTCTTATCTGCCATTTACGCCTCGCCTCCCTTCTCGGAATCCTTGCGCGTACGGGACGTCGCAGGAGCATTCTTGAGGAACTCGGGGTCGCCGGAGTAGTGGCACGCGGAATAATGGCCAGACTCAGTGACAACACGCTCAGGACGCTGCTTGCGGCACTTATCGGTTGCATAGGGGCAACGAGGCGAGAACACGCAACCCTCGGGCAGGTTCATGAGCGAGGGCGGGTTGCCGTGAATCGGCGTCAGCGGCTTCTTCTCATCGATAGCCTGCTCCGGGATGGAGCGGATAAGGCCCCAGGTGTAGGGATGACGGCTCTCGTAGAAGATCTCTTCGGCAGTACCGAACTCGACGGGACGGCCGGCGTACATAACCATGATCTTATCGGCCATATCGGCGACAACGCCAAGGTCGTGGGTGATCATGATAATGGCGTTGCCGTTCTTCTCCTGCATTTCCTGCATCAGCTCAATAATCTGAGCCTGGATGGTAACGTCCAGAGCAGTCGTGGGCTCATCGGCAATCAGGATATCGGGATCGCAGGCAAGCGCCATGGCAATCATGACGCGCTGACGCATACCGCCGGAGAACTGGTGCGGATACTCGTTGACGCGCTTCTCAGGCTCGGGAATGCCAACGAGGTCCAAAAGCTCGGTGGCGCGCTTGAGCGCCTCCTGCTTGGAGTAGCCACGGTGCAGACGAAGTCCCTCGCCCACCTGCTTGCCGATCTTATAGACCGGGTTCAGGGAGGTCATAGGATCCTGGAAGATCATCGCGATATCGTTGCCGCGAATATGCTGCATTTCTTCCTCGGTCATCTCGAGGATCGAACGACCGCGGTAGCGAACGTCGCCGCCCTCAATCTTTCCCGGAGGCATCGAGATGAGGCCCATGATGGTCATGGCGGTCACGGACTTACCAGAGCCGGACTCACCGACGACACCCAGGGTCTCACCGCGATCGAGCGTGTAGGACACGCCATCGACAGCGCGAACGACGCCATCCTCGGTGTGGAAATACATCTTAAGGTCATCGACCTCGAGCAGATGCTGGCCCTCGGGAACCGGCTGGTCCTTCAGGTCCACATAGTTCTTGTTCTTCTTCATCCTTATGCGTCCTTCATCTTGACGTCGAGGGCGTCGCGCAGACCGTCACCCAGCAGGGTGAAGGCGAGCACCGTCGAGAGAATTGCCAAACCGGGCATGATCATCATCCAGGGAGCAGTCAGAAGATACTGCTGACCGTCCTGAATCATGGAGCCCCACGAAGGCGTAGGCGGAATAACGCCCATGCCGAGGAAGGACAGAGCGGACTCGGTCAGAATGGCGCCACCGATGTTCATGGTCGCGTAGACCACGATAGAAGCAACGGAGTTCGGGAAGATATGGCGCATCACGATACGCGCATCGGATGCACCCATAGCGCGAGCGGCGTCAACATAGTCGTTCTCTTTGACCGTCAGGATCGCAGATCGGAAGACACGCGCAATCGAGGGCCAGCCGAGAATGCCGATGGCGATAAAGACATTCTGAAGACCACGACCGATAACGGCAATCATGGCGACAACGAACAGCACGTACGGGAACGCCAGGAAGATATCCGCACAGCGCATGATGATCGTATCCCAGATGCCGCCATAGAAACCGGCGAGGGCGCCCATGACCAGACCGATCACCGTGGAGATGGCGGTGGCCATAATACCGACGGAAAGCGAAACGCGTGCACCGTAGATAACACGGACGAGAATGTCACGACCAAGAGAGTCGGTGCCAAACGGGTGCTCGGCACACGGAGCCAGCAGCGAAGTCTCGGCCATGGTAGTCGAGTCGGAAGCCGTAGGAGAGCCGAGCCAGGGCTTAGCCCACAGATCGGCGGTCAGGGCGACCACAACAACGATGATGATCCAGCAGACACCGATAACGGCGAGCTTGTTCTTACGAAGACGCTTAAAAGCGTCGCCCCACAGCGTGCGGGACTTGGCGGGAGCAGATGCGGCCTTGGTGGCGGTAGCCTGCTCCTGAGACTGAGAATCAGTTTCCTGCATGAGACGTACCTCCCTTAGGCCTTATCCGACGGACCGCCAAGGCGGATGCGCGGGTCGAGGAATGCATAGCTAATGTCGACGAGCAGGTTGATCACCATAACGACGACAACAATGAGCGTAACGCCGCCCATAACGATGGGCCAGTCGCGCATGCTAATGGCGCGGTAGACCTCGAAGCCGATGCCGGGCCAGTTAAAGACCGTCTCGGTCAGGATGGCGCCCGAAAGCATGCCGCCGAAGTCGACACCAATATAGGTAACGACGGGGATGAGTGCATTCTTAAGCGCATGCTTGATGATGATCGCGCGATTGGAGAGACCCTTGGCCTTTGCCGTGCGGATGTAATCCTGGTTCATGACGTCGAGCAGCTGCGAGCGCATGATGCGGGCAGCATAGGCGGTCGAAACCGAAGCCAGCGTAATGGTCGGAAGCACATAGTGCATCCAATCCTGATACTGGGAGCTGGAGCCGCCGGCACCCGAGATCGGCATGGAGAATGCGCCGCCGGTGGCATCCTTAAGGATGACGCCAAAGAACAGCTGCAGCAGCATACCGAGCCAGAAGGCAGGAACAGCAACGAGGATCGACGTGGTCAGCGTTACCAAAATATCCCAGAAGGAATAACGCTTGACCGCCGAAATAATACCCGCACCGATACCCATGATTGCCTCGAGCACGATAGCGCACGCGGCAAGTTTGACCGTATACGGATACTTCTGGGCAAAGATTTCCGTAACCGGCAGCTTGCGCTGGTACGAATTGCCCAGATCGCCATGAAGCAGACCGTTCATGTAATACAAATAACGGTCCACGAGCGACGTTTGAACGGGATCGCCGTTCTCGTCAAGGATCGCGTTGCCGTCCTCGTCCGACTGGACCAGGTGATAGCGCACGCGAAGCTGAAGCTCCACCTCGGGGGACAGAGCCTTGTCTCCACCGATCAGCTTGATCGGGTCTCCCGGCACGATATTCTGGAGGGCGAACAGAATCAGCGTAACGCCCAAAAATACCGGGATGAACTGAAGCACACGTTTAACGATGTACTTACCCATACCACTCCCCTATCTAGGGATTAACCTAAATGGGATGCCGATCGCCAGACCGGCATCCCAAAATTACCATCAGCCAGTTTACCCCAGGTTAGGGAGAACTGTATGTTTCCCATGAGGTCTACGTAAATACTTGACCCTCACGGAAGCTGCAAAACCCTTAGGCGAGCTCGGCGGTGCCCAGATCGGCGTGCTTCTGCGGATCGACATAGAGATGCTTGACGCGGTCAGAGCCAGCGATGGTGTGCGTGTAGAACATCACCGGGATAACCGGGCAGTCAGCAGCGACCATGGCGTCGGCCTCCCGCATCTTGGCGATGCGCTCCTCGTCATCAACCGTGGTGCGGGCCTCGTCGACCTTGGCATCGAACTCGGGGTTGTTGTAACCAGAGCGGTTGTCGCCACCGAGGGAGTCGGAGTGGAACAGCGGGTACAGGAAGTTGTCCATAATCGGGTAATCGGCGATCCAGCCCAGACGGCCGAACTGATAGTTGAAGTTCTGATACTGCTCGAGCAGGGCAGACCACTCGGGAGTATCGGAGACGGCGGTGACGCCCACCTTGGCGAGGTCGCCGATGATGGACTCCATGATCTCCTTGTGGCCACCGTCCTGGTTGTAGGACAGGGTCACATTGATGCCACGATCGCCGTTAGCGCCAGCGGGAGCGACCTTGTCGAGGTACTCGTTAGCCTTGTCGACGTCATAGGCGCAGAACTCCCATGCGCCCTCCTTGTAGCCGGCGATTCCCGGAGGAACAATACCGTCGGCGGGGGTACGGGTACCCTTGAAGATGGTCTTGCAGATGGCCTCACGGTTGATGGCCAGGGAGATGCCCCTGCGCAGGTCGGCGTTATTGAACGGCTCGGCCGTATTGTTGCAGGTCAGATAGTACGTGGAAGGCTCGGCACCGAGCAGCATATGCTCGCCGTCACCCATGGTGTAGCCGTCCTTGGACTCGCCGCGGTCCTTCTTGGCGGCGTCGATCTGAGCAACGGGAACGTCGCAGACATCAAGGTTACCGGCCTGGAACTCCTTGTAAGCGGTCTCCATGTCCTTGATGACCTGGAAGTGGATGGCGTCGATCTTGGCCTTGTCGCCATAGTAATCATCGAACTTCTTGAGGTTGATCTCCTGGCCATCCTCCCACTTGCCGTCCATCATGAACGGGCCGTTACCGACCGGGGCAAGGTAGAAGCTCTTGACATCGGACTCGGCGCACTCGGGAACCGGGGACAGAGCCGGGTGAGAGGCGACGAAGGGGAAGTCGGCGTAAGCGGAAGACAGCTTGACGACGAGGGTCTCATCGTCGGGGCAAGTAACACCGCTGAGCTCGGTAGCGTTGCCGGCAAGCAGATCGTCATAGCCCTCAACCATGGAAAGGTGATAGGAGACCTCGGAAGGACCATACTCGGTGGCGATGGCCGACTTGGTGTTGACCAGGCGCTCCCAACCGAGCTTGAAGGACTTGGAGGTAACGTCGTCACCGTTGTGGAACTTAGCCTTCTTGATCTTGAAGGTGAACTCGGTGGCGTCGTCGTTAGCCTTAAAGGACTCGCAAGCCAGCGGAACGATCTCGCCCTTCTCGGGGTCGTACTCCGTCAGAGCGTCGAAGAGCTGGTACTCGACCTGAGTGCCCTGATCCTCCTGGACGTTGTAGGGGTCGATGCAGACCGGGTTGTTGATGTAGAAGTTCAGCGTCGAACCGGACTCAGAACCGGAAGCGTCGCCGCCCTTCTTGCCGCATGCGGCAAGAAAAGCCATGGAGCTCGCAGCGAGGGTGCCGCCAACAAAGGCGCGACGACCCATAACGGGCTGGTGGAACATAGAATCAGCCATGCCATCCTCCTTATGAGATAGGACAAAGTGAATTCGGCCGGGCAACGTCGAGGCAGCCCAATCGAACCAATCAAACGCGGTCCGCTGTTATGGCTGGTTATGCAATGCGGGCCAACGTTTTGCAATACAGTAGCGCATTTTATGCACAATTTGGCGCTGATTCCGGTTAACGGTCGAGAATTTCTTTAGTTGGGCGAAGTATGTGGGGATATTTTGGCTCTGTTACAAGTCTGTAAACAAAAAGGGCCCCGCACATGCGGGACCCTTTACAAACGTATATACGCCGATGCTTAGTAGCCGACGATGCCCTGCGGGAAGAAGAACATGCACAGAACGACACACACGGCAAAAACGACGGCCATAATTACCGTCAGGCGATCGAGGTTCTGCTCCATGACGCCCGTGGCAGAGCTGGAGTTATACAGCGAGCTAGCGATCATATCCGAAACGCCGGTGCCCTTACCGGAATGCATCAGAACGAGAATCGTCAGCGCCACGGCAGAAACAGCCCAAACGACAAACAGAAGAATCTGAAACGGACCCATAGATAAGCTCCTTAATAGAACAATTCAAACTCCAGTACTGTACCACAACCTCCAACACTCCCCCACCTGCCATTTAGGGACGGGGTAGAAATGGCAGAAATACCAAAAAGGGGGTCGTCCGGTTGTGGACAACCCCCTTACTAGAAAACGGTATTTGTTTTCTATTAGGCCTCGGTGGCGAGCACGCGACCCGTCATCTCGGCGGAAGGCTCAAGACCAGCCATGGTGAGCATAGTCGGAGCGATATCGGAGAGACGACCGTCCTCGATACCGGTAAGCTGTGCCTTCTCATCAACGATGATAAACGGCACACGGTTGGTGGTGTGAGCCGTAAACGGATGCTTGGAACCGTCGGAAGCAACGTCAAACATGTGATCGGCGTTGCCGTGGTCGGCGGTAATCAGCGCAAAGCCGCCCTTAGCGAGAATCGCCGGGACAACCTTGGACAGGGCATCGTCAACAGCCTCGACGGCCTTAACGGCGGCGTCGAAGACACCGGTGTGACCAACCATGTCGCAATTTGCGAAGTTCACGATGTAGAAATCAGCGCGATCCTCGTTGATAGCGGCGACAAGCTTCTCGGTAACCTCGGGAGCGCTCATCTCGGGCTGCAGATCGTAGGTAGCGACCTTGGGGGAAGCGACGAGCACGCGCTCCTCGCCCTCCTTGGGCTCCTCGATGCCGCCGTTGAGGAAGAACGTCACGTGAGCGTACTTCTCGGTCTCGGCGGTGTGCAGCTGCTTCAGGCCATTGGCGGCGATAACGTCGGCCAGAACGTTCTCGGGGAACGTCTTGGGGAAGGCGACCTCGACGTCAAACGTCGGATCGTACTCGGTCATCGTCACAAAGTGCGAAAGCTTAATCTGCTCGCGCTCAAAGCCGTCGAACTCCTTGTCCGTGAACACGCGAGTCATCTGACGAGCGCGGTCGGGACGGAAGTTGAAGAAGATGGCCGCGTCGCCCTCGTGAATGCCCTCGTTGTGGGCAGCGAAGGGCTCGACGAACTCGTCGCCGCGCGGATCCTTCTCGTAGTAGGCCTTGATACCGGCAACGGGGTCGGTATCGGCATCGGACGCGTTGACCATGACGTCGTAGGCACGCTGGATGCGCTCCCAGCGGTTGTCGCGGTCCATGGCCCAATAGCGGCCCGAAACGGTGGCAACGCGAGCGTCGCAACCGGTCTCCTCGGAGATCTTAGCCAGGAAAGCGCAGAACTCGCTCATGTAGCCGGCACCGGACTGCGGGTCGACGTCGCGGCCATCCATGAAGGCGTGGACGCGAACGGTCTTGACGCCATGCTGGGCAGCCATCTTGACCAGAGCCTCGACGTGGTTCATGTGAGAATGAACACCGCCAGGGCTCATAAGGCCCATGAGATGCAGGGTCTTGCCTTCGGCCTTGACGTCGTCCATAGCCTTGACGAAGACCTCGTTCTTGGCGATGGAGCCGTCCTTGATGGCGTTGTTGATGCGCGAAAGCTCCTGGAACACGATGCGGCCGGCACCGATGTTGAGGTGGCCTACCTCGGAGTTGCCCATCTGACCGTCGGGAAGGCCCACGTCCTCGCCCGAAGCACCGAGCGTGGTGTGAGGATACTTCTCGTACAGGCTATCAAGGAAGGGCGTCTTGGCAGCGGCGACGGCGTTCTCGCCATCGGCCGGAGCAAGGCCGCAGCCATCCATGATGATCAGGAGTGCAGGAAGATGACGCTGTGCCATATGTCCTACTCGCCTGCCTTGACGACCATAGAGGCGAAGTCGGCAGCCTTGAGCGAAGCGCCGCCCACGAGGGCGCCGTCAACGTCGGGCTTGGCGACGAGCTCGGCGATGTTGCCGGGCTTGGCAGAGCCACCATAGAGAACGCGGATGCCGTTAGCGAGCTCCTCGCCAAACATCTCCTTGAGGGTCTCACGGATAGCGCCGCAGACCTCCTGGGCGTCCTCAGCGGTAGCGGTCTTGCCGGTGCCGATGGCCCAGATGGGCTCGTAGGCGACGACGACCTGCTTGGGGCAGGTGATCTCAAGACCGGCAAGGCCAGCCTTGACCTGGTTCACGACGTGCTCGACATAGGTGCCAGCCTCGCGGACCTCGAGGGACTCGCCGCAGCAGAAGACGGGAACAAGACCGGCGGCAACGAGGGCCTTGGCCTTCTTGTTCTGATCCTCGTCGGTCTCGTGGAAGTAGTCGCGACGCTCGGAGTGACCGATGATGCAGTAGGTGCAGCCAGCGGACTTGAGCATGTCGCAAGAGGACTCACCGGTGAAGGCACCCTTGGCCTCCCAGTACACGTTCTGTGCACCGAGGGCGATGGGGGCAGCCTGAATGCGGTCATGAACCGTGGTGATGTCAATGGTCGGAGGGCAGACGAGCACCTCGACGCCAGCCGGAACCTCGGGCAGAGCCTGAGCCAGCTCGTCGGCGAGCTTGGCGGCCTCGGCGACGTCGTTGTTCATCTTCCAGTTACCAGCGATAAGAAGGGTGCGATTAGGCATCGAGAAGCGCCTCCACTCCGGGCAGGGCCTTACCCTCGACGAGCTCCATGGAAGCGCCACCACCGGTGGAGATCCAGCTCATCTTGTCGGCCAGGTTGAACTTGTTGACAGCCGCGACAGAGTCACCACCGCCGATGATCGAGGTGCAGTCGGCCTCGGCGACGGCCTCGGCGATAGCCTGGGTGCCGTGAGCGAAGTTGTCGAACTCGAAGACGCCCATGGGGCCGTTCCAGAACACGGTCTTGGCGCCCTTGACGGCCTCGGCGTAGAGCTCCTCGGTCTTGGGGCCGATGTCCATGCCCTCACGATCGTCGGGGATAGCGTCGGAAGCGACAACCTCGGGGACAGCGTCCTCGCCAAAGTGATCGGCAACGCGGTTGTCGATGGGGAGCAGGATCTTGACGCCCTTCTCCTCGGCCTTCTTGAGCATCTCGCCGGCGCGCTCGACCCAGTCCTCTTCCTTGAGGGACTGACCGACGGTCAGGCCCTGAGCCAGGAAGAAGGTGTAGGCCATGCCGCCACCGATGATCAGGGTATCAGCGGAGTCGATGAGGTGATCGAGAACGCCGATCTTGGAGGAAACCTTGGAACCGCCGACGATAGCGACGAAGGGGCGCTCGGGCTCGGCGAAGATGCCGGTCAGCGTGTCGACCTCCTTCTCGAGCAGGAAGCCGGCGACGGCAGGCAGGTAAGCGGCGGGGCCCACGACGGAACCCTGGGCGCGGTGAGCGGTACCGAAGGCATCGAGAACGAAGACGTCACCATAGGAAGCGAGCTTCTTGGCGATCTCGGGATCGTTCTTCTTCTCACGCTTGTCAAAACGGACGTTCTCGAGAACGAGGACCTTGCCCGGCTCGACGGCGGCAACAGCCTCAGCAGCCTTCTCGCCGTAGGTGTCGGCGACAAAGGCAACATCGAGACCAGAGAGCTCAGCGAGCTTCTTGGCGACAGGCTCAAGGGAGAGCTCGGGCTGGAAGCCGGTGCCATCGGGACGGCCGAGGTGGCTCATGAGGATGACGCGAGCGTTGTGCTCAACGAGGTAGTTGATGGTGGGCAGGGCAGCCTTGATGCGGGTGGTGTCGCCAACGACGCCATCCTTGATAGGCACGTTGAAGTCAACGCGGACGAGAACGCGCTTGCCGTCGACATCGATGTCGCGGACGGTCTTCTTGGTAAAGGCCATGTTTGCTTCTACCTTTCGTACGTGTCTGCCTCCCATTACGGCAGACGATTTCCTATAAAAAGGGCGCGACCCTAGGGTGTAAGCCCTATGAGGCCGCGCCCTTCTTTAGACGCTCAACGAGCTATTCGCTAAAAGCTAAATTAAGCAACGAACTTCTCGAAGTACTTGATGGTGCGGACCATCTGAGAGGTGTAGGAGTTCTCGTTGTCGTACCAAGAGGTGACCTGAACGAGGGTCTGGCCGTTGCCGAGGTCAGAGCACATGGTCTGAGTGGCGTCGAAGATGGAGCCGTGGGTCTCGCCGATGATGTCGGTGGAGACGATATCGTCCTCGTTGTAACCGAAGGTCTCGGAGATGGTGGAAGCGTAGGCCTTCATAGCGGCGTTGACCTCGTCGACGGTGACCTTCTTGTCAACGACAGCGTAGAGGTTGGTGATGGAGCCGGTCGGCGTCGGGACGCGCTGGGCGGCACCGATGAGCTTACCGTTGAGCTCGGGGAGAACCAGGCCGATAGCCTTGGCAGCACCGGTGGTGTTGGGGACGATGTTGACGGCGCAGGCGCGGCTACGACGCTTGTTGCCCTTGCGCTGCGGGCCGTCGAGCGGCATCTGGTCGCCGGTCCAGGCGTGAATGGTGGTCATGATGCCGGACACGATGGGAGCGAAGTCGTTCAGACCCTTGGCCATCGGGGCGAGGCAGTTGGTGGTGCAGGAAGCAGCGGAGATGATGTTGTCCTCAGCGGTCAGCGTCTCGTGGTTGACGTTGTACACGATGGTGGGCAGATCGCTGCCGGCCGGAGCGGAGATGACGACCTTCTTGGCGCCAGCGTTGATGTGGGCCTGAGCCTTAGCCTTGCTGGTGTAGAAGCCGGTGCACTCGAGAACGACGTCGACGTCGAGGTCGCCCCAAGGCAGGTTGTTGGCGTCGGCCTCCTTGTAGATCTTGATCTCCTTGCCGTCAACGGTGATGGAATCCTCGCCAGCAACGACCTCGTGATCGCGAGCGTAGTTGCCCTGCGTGGAGTCGTACTTCAGCAGGTAAGCGAGCATATCGGGAGAGGTGAGGTCGTTGATAGCGACGATCTCGGAGCCCTCATGACCGAACATCTGACGGAAAGCCAGACGACCGATGCGACCGAAGCCGTTAATAGCAACCTTTACTGCCATTGTGTCTCCTTTCGTAAGGCCCCCGCAAGCTACAGCGCCCGCCGTTGAGGCCCACAAACTAACCACTCGCCTAATATACCTTTTTTTTGACTTGAATTTCACGAGAATAGTCGAAATTGAAAATCAAATTTACGTTAAAACGTTTTAAAGAATAAAATAGCAGCTAAATCCGTATATAAGTCGATACTATAAACTACCTGTTTGCTTCAATGAGCTTTTCAAGCCTCAAAACTCGATGGTAGAGGGCCGACTTCGACAAGGGAGGGTCAGCCATCTCCCCTAAATCACGCAGCGACAGATCGGGATAGCGCTCGCGCAGGTCGCAAAAGACCGCCAAGGCATCCGGAAGCGCATCGCGAAGGCCGCGCTGCTCGAGCTCATCGATAAGCGCAAGCTGATGCTGGGCAGCACCGGCGCTTCTGGTCTGGTTGGCGAGCTCGGCGTTCACGCGACGGTTCACATCGTTCTTAACCAACTTGACCGCGCGCGCCTCCTCAATCTCGGCAACGCTGCGCTTGGCACCAATCAGCTTTAATAGATGCTCGATTTCCTCGGCGCTCTTAATGTACACGGCATATGACCCCCGCCGCGCATTAACACGAGCATGGACCCCAATCTGCCCCAACAGGTCGCAAAGCCCCTTGGCATATTGCTCACCCTGCACCGCGATCTCCAAATGGAAATCGCCGCGTGGATCGGCCACGAAGCCGCCCGCGATGAGCGCGCCGCGGATGTAGGCAAGCCTGCAGCAGGGACGGGCAACGATGTGTCGGGGAACACCAGCGACGAGCCCTCCTCTGCGGTCTAGAATGCCCAGCAGCACCAGAGCCTTGTCCAAGTCGGGTTGATCGGGCAGGGTAATGAGATAGTTACGGACCTTATGCAAGACCGATTTACGAACGGTGAATTCCGTTTTGAGCTTAAGGATGCGATGCGTCAGCGTGATCATCGTGCGCGCGACGGCTCCCGTCTCGGTCGCGACCGTCAAACGATACCGCCCGGAGCCGGCCAACGAAAGCGTACCGCTCACACGCGTCAGGGCGGCAAGCGTCGACAAATCGCAGTATTCACATTCGGGTTCGCAGCGCGCAAGCTCGTCGCGCACCTCAGCGGTAAACGACATGCAGGCCTATGCCTTCGTGTTGGCGCGCGACAGGTCGCGGTGGGAGATGCTCACGTGATACTGGGCGCCTTCCAGGTAACGGGCCGTGGCCTCGGCAATGGCGACGCTACGGTGCTGTCCGCCCGTGCAGCCGATGGCGATAGAAAGCTGCGGCTTACCCTCCGCGATATAGCCCGGCATCACCGTATCGAGCAGCTGTGTCCAAGCCTTCCAAAACTCCTGCGTCTTGGGGTGGTCCAGAACAAAATCGGAGACCTTTTTATCGAGACCGGTCATCGTGCGCATCTCGGGATCGTAAAACGGATTGGGCAGGAAGCGGACGTCGATCATAATGTCCGCCTCGACGGGCATGCCGTGCTTAAAGCCAAACGAGAACACATGGACGTCCATGAGCTGTTGGTCGGACAGCTCGGAAAATGCCATACGTAGCTTGTTGCGCAGCGCAGAGGTGCGCAGACGACTCGTGTCGATAATCATATCGGCTCGATCGCGCACGCCCTGCAGCTGAAGGCGCTCGCGCTGAATGGCATCGGCCGTAGTCTCCCCCGGCTTGGCAATGGGATGACGGCGGCGATTTTCGCTGTAGCGACGAATCAGCACCTCGTCAGAAGCCTCCAGGAACACGATGTCGCAGCTCATCTCGCGCTCTTCGAGCGCGGCGACCGCATCGAGCAACTCGTCAAACAGTCCCTGGCTACGCAAATCGCAGGTGACGGCGAGATGCCTGCCCACGCCCGTATTGATGCCGACGAGCTCGGCAAGCTGGGCGATGAGACGCGGAGGCAGGTTATCAATGCAAAAATAGCCCATGTCCTCGAACACGTGCATGGCCTGTGTGCGGCCCGATCCGGACATTCCGGTGATGATGACGATATCGGGGATGCGCTCCGAGCGCTCCGCCGCATCCATGGCATCTCCCTTTTGCATGTGCTGCCTCCCAAAAACAAGCGCGGGACCCAGCAACCCGGATCCCGCGCGGTCAATTGCCTATATTGAGTATACCGCCCCGAGCGGATACGAGGCCTGTCTTACGCCTCAAGCGCAGCCTTGAACCAACTCGTAATACTCGTGGGGTGCGTGATGGCGGTGCCGACGACAACGGCCCAGGCGCCAGCATCGATCGCAGCGCGAGCCTCCTCGGGCGTGTGCACGCGGCCCTCGCAGATGATGGGAAGACCGGGGAATTCCTCGGTCGCCTGACGCAGGAGTGGCAGGTCGGGGCCATCGGCCATGGTGCAGTCGATGGCGGCGACGCCGTGAGAAAGCGTGGTGGATACCAGGTCAAAGCCCATATCAACCGCACGGCGAATGTCCTCGATGGTGGCACAATCCGCCATCAGGAGCACACCCTCCTCGTGCAGCGGGCGGAAGGTATCCTCGACGGTCTTGCCATCGGGACGCGGACGATCGGTGGCGTCGATCGCCACGATATCGGCACCGGCAGCAACGCAGGCGCGAGCGTGACGCAGCGTCGGCGTGATGTAAACGCCCTCGTGTCCATCCTTCCACAGGCCGATGACGGGAACCTCACAGCGACCCTTAATAGCGGCAATGTCGGCAAGGCCCTGACAGCGAATGGCGGCGGCGCCGCCAAGCTCGCAAGCGCGAGACATTTGAGCCATGGTCTCGGGCGTACGAAGCGGCTCGCCCATATACGCCTGAACGCTCACGACGAGCTTACCCTTCAGGGATTGAATCAAAGGATCAACGGTCATGTGCGACTCAACCTTTCTCAAAACAGCCTTCTGAGACACCGCACCTTGACGTTCAAACCGTCGCTCGCGTACCGAAGTACGCTTCGCTCCTCTTTCACGTCAATCTGCGGCACCTCAGAAGGCGCACTTGGTAGTTATGTTTACTTCAACGACGCAAGAAGGTGTTCGGCGGCACCGATGAGCGGAGCATCGCCCTCCAGAGACCCGATGAGAATCGGCGTGTCCTGGAGCGGATCGAGCGCCTGGCTGGCATAGCCCTCGTGCACCGAATCCTTCCACGTCTGCGAACGCCAATCGGGACCCTGATGAATCACGCCGCCCGAAAGCACGATGACCTCTGGATCCAGAATGTTGGCGAGCGAGCCTAAGCTAGCGCCCAGTGCAAAGCCGGCGTCATGGATGACCTCGGTCGCCTTTGCGTCGCCCGCGTGGCACAGGTCGTTCACATCGCGACCGACCGAAGGACGGCTGGGGTCGACGCGGCCAAAGCGCTCATCGTACATACGACCAATGGAAGTGCCCGAAGCAACAGACTCAAGATGGCCGGAACGCCCGCAGGCGCAGGGAATGCCGGCGGCAGCCGAGCACTCGATGTGGCCCATATGACCGGCAGCACCATGGAAGCCCTGCATCACGCGGCCGTTCTCGACATATGCGCCGCCGATGCCCGTACCGATTCCCAGGCACAAGACGGAGAACTTGCCCTTGCCGACGCCCCAGTGGGCCTCGCCCAGAGCATGAGCCTGCACGTCGCCCACAACGGCAACGGGAAGACCAAGGTCCTCGCGCAGACGCGGCCCCAACTGAACGCCAGACCAGCCGGGCATAATCTCGTTGGCATACGCGATGGCGCCCGTCTTGGGGTCGACGACGCCTGCGGCGCCAATGCCGACACCAAGAACCTCGACATCGGGGTTCGCTTCGATGGCGGCCTTAATAGACGCCTCGATGCGCTGGAAAACTGCCTCGCCGCCTTCTTGGGCCTCGGTGGGAACCTCGGCTTCAAAGACCGGATGGGGCACGCTGCCATCAGCCGGGTACTCCATGATGGCAGTCGCAATTTTAGTTCCGCCGATATCGACAGAGCAGACGTACTTGTTCTCCATGTCGCTCTCCTTCGGAGATAAAAACAACTACAGGAAATGCGCCGTCAGGCTAGCCGTCACAGCGCAGTAAAGGTTATCCAGGTGCCCGAGATCGCCGAGAAACCGTGTGGCCATTGACCTAACGGGTCATGGCCACACGGTTGAACGGCGAGGTCGGGTGCCTGGGAAAGCTTTACAGGAGACCGTTGTCCTGGAGGACCTTCTTAATAGCCTCGACGTTCTCGCCAGTCATGGCCTTCACCGGGCGCGGCATGGTCGGGCTGTCGAAGATGCCCATGAGGTTCATAGCGGTCTTGAAGGCGCCGACGCCACCGGCATAGCCCTGGACGCCCGAGGTGACATCCCAGATGTGGGAGATCTCGTTGAGGCGATCCTGCTCGGCCTTGACGGTAGCCCAGTCACCGGCCTGAGCGGCCTTCCACTGGCGCACGTAGCCCTCGGGCTCAACGTTGGCAAGGCCCGGGACAGAACCGTCGGCGCCACCGAGGTAAGCGCCGTCGACGACAACCTCGTGACCGGTGAGGATACTCATCGGATGACCGTTCTTCTCGTTCTCCTGAACGAGGTAGCGGAACGAGATGTCATCACCCGAGGAATCCTTGACGCCAGCAAGGACGCCCTCGGCGCCGAGCTTGGCAAGGAGCTTCCAGGGGAGCTTGGTGTGAACGCAGACGGGAATGTCATAGGCAAAGATGGGCAGGTCGAGCTCCTCGTGCAGGATGCGGAAGTGCTCCTCGACCTCGGTCATGCCCTGCAGGGCATAGAACGGGCAGGTGGCGACAAGCGCATCGGCGCCCAGCTCCTGAGCGACCTTACCGTGCTCGATCATGCGCTCGGTCTCGGTATCGATGATGCCGACCAGGACGGGCACGCGGTGGTCGACGATACGAACGGCCTCGGCAATGATCTGGCGACGACGCTCATCGGTGGAGAAAACGACCTCGCCCGAAGAGCCCAGGAAGAACAGGCCATCGACGCCGGCATCGATCATGCGGTTGATGCTGCGCTCAAAGGAGGCAACGTCGAGCTGGTGGTCTTCGGTATCGGGAACAACGACGGGAGGGATAACGCCGGTGAATTTCTGAGTTGCCACAAGAATCTCCTTAGTTGTCTGGCGGGCGGCCCTATGCCACCCACTCTTGTTGGCAGTGTCCAGGCCGTCTAGGCCAAAGAACACGGGTAGAACGTTTGGTTAAAAAAGTCGATGACTTCGTTTTCGAACGCATTGATGCGCTCATGAGCGTATTTGGCATAGATGATATGCCTCCGGTCACACTCAAGACCGTTGAATACGGCAAACTGGCCCTTGGGATCGCACACGGCATCCATGAGCGATGTGCCCATGAGCACCGATCCACGCACCCGAGACGACAACGCCTCGAGGCCACCGGGAATTGGATTGGCAACCGCCGTGCAGGCGAGGCCCCGCTCGTCCAGAGCAGAAACCGCCAGCGCGACTCCGCCGCCAAGGCCCTCGCCCCATGCAAAGATGCGGTCGGGGTCCACGCCATCAAGATTGCGCGCCACCTTCGCCATCGCGCAACCCCAACGGACGCGCTTGACAAAAGCAGGAGAGGCAATCCCCTGCTGCAGCTCGCTGGATCCAATCGCCTCATCGTCCAGCGCAAGCACGGCATATCCCATGGCCGCAAACCTCGTCATGTGATGCCATCCCCGCACGGGTCGGTCGATGTCGTGAAACATCAGACATAGCGGCACAAGCTCGGATGCTCGGGCGCGACCGGCAGGCTCGATCAAACGTGCGTGGACCACATCGCCACCAAGCTCAAAGGAAACCTCGGAGTAGCGGGCATACGGATTGGCGAAATCGATCGCCGTAATACTCGGCCCGCAAACCTCAAGGTCCGAAGCGGCTATCTCTAATTCGGAAACATCCGCAGAAGCATCACCGCGCCAATCCCGGAAATCAGCGAGCCTTGACGAGACCGTTCCGGGAATCCCCACAAGGTCGGAGACAATCAGCTCATTGACATTGCTCTCGCACTTAGACATGAGCCTCCCCTCCCTTGCAGAAAAACGGAATGATCAGATCGTCAAAATCCTGAATCTCCTCGTGGCCAAAGCCTTCAAAGAACTCATGACGCTTTTCACAGGTCAGGTTGTTATAGACCGCAAACTGCGTCGCTGGCGGACAGACGGTATCGGCTGTGCCGGTGCCAAACAGCACGGGGCATTTGACCATAGGGGCAAAGTTCTTGGAATCGAAGTACGCCAGCTTGGCATAGGCTTCGTCGATACGAGTCGAG
Source organism: Collinsella sp. TF11-5AC (assembly GCF_003436775.1). NCBI lineage: Bacteria > Bacillati > Actinomycetota > Coriobacteriia > Coriobacteriales > Coriobacteriaceae > Collinsella > Collinsella sp. TF11-5AC. The sequence continues at coordinate 24,247 of NZ_QSQO01000015.1, read as the reverse complement.
TCCTCGTCAAACCAGCGAGACCAATAGCGCAGGCCCTCGTAGGCAATGTCGTCGGCATCCAAATCCCAGACCAGGCGGAAATCCGACAGGAAGGGATAGAGGATGGCGGCGCGATTGATAAGCTCGCTGTTAAGTGCACAGGTCGCAATGCCCAAACCGCCGCCCTGCGACGCGCCGTTCACAAACACACGGGCAAGATCGATGCCCTCGAGCTCGCGAACGATGCGGCACAGGATGCGAATATCTTGGTGCAAGCGGACATAGTAGAGGTTGGCCGGATCGCCGTCGATACCGGCGACGATATGGCCCGCGACCGTTGTGCCCTCAAATCCACCAATGTCCTCGGAGGGACCTCCTTGGCCGGGGCAGTCGAGGGCGATGAGTGCCATGCCCATGCCCGCAAACGACGCCTGCTCAAACCAGCTGCGGCTTGCACCCGGATACCCATGGAACTGAAGTACCAATGGCACGGGCTCGTCCGAGACGGGTTTAAGGTACTTGGCATGCAGGCGAGCGCCACACATGCCGGTATACCAGAGGTCGAAAAGCTGGCAGGTCACGGCATCGGTGACCGATGCCGTCTCGATCGCATAGTCAAGCCCGACGGCGTCGGCCTCGGCCATGCGGTCCTTCCAAAAGAGATCGAAATCTGATGGACGGGGCATGGCGCCCCGATACCCACCAAATTGCTGTTGTAGCTCCTGAGCACTTGGCATGGCTCGTGAACCCAACCTTTCGAAATCGCAACGGAGGTGCGCCCGGCAAGGGAACCGGGCGCACGGGAGGGAAAGCGAGGCTACTCGCCGAGCTTGGGATGCAGCAGCGACGGCGCAGCACCGAGCAGCATCTTGGTGTAGGGGTCCTGAGGGTGCTGGAAGACCTGCTTGGCCTCGCCCTGCTCGACGATCTTGCCGCCATTCATAACGATGATGTCGTCAGAGATATAGCGGACCGTCTGGATGTCATGGCTGATGAACACCATGGCCAGGCCGAGCTCCTTCTTAAGGTCGGTCAGCAGGTTCAGAATCTGCGCGCGGACCGAAACGTCCAGAGCCGAGGTGGGCTCGTCGGCGATGATGGCATCGGGGTTCAACGACAGGGCACGGGCAATTGCGACGCGCTGGCGCTGGCCGCCCGAAAGCTGGCCGGGAAGAACCTCGGCGGCAGAGCTGGGCAGACCGGTGAGCTCCAGGAGCTCCTTGACGCGCTTCTCCTGCTCGGCCTCGGTACCCAGGTTGTGGACGCGCATGGGGTCGAGCAGCTGCTCGCGAACGACCATGCGGGGATTGAGCGCCGTAGCCGGATTCTGGAACACGACCGAGATGACACGGCCCATGTGACGACGGTCCTCGGCGGTACGCTTAGTAACGTCCTTGCCCTTAAAGTAGACCTTGCCGCTCGTTGGGGCCTGCAGGCCGCACATGACGTTAGCGGTGGTGGACTTTCCGCAACCGGACTCGCCGACGATGCCGATCGTCTGACCGGGCATGAGCTTAATCGTTACACCCTGGACGGCGTGAACCAGGTTGGGGTGCAGAATCGAGCCGGTACGGGTCCTAAAGGTGACGTGGACGTCATCAAGGAAGATGATCGGCTCGACGCCGTTGACTGCGGTCTCGCTCATCTACATCACCTCCGCGTGAGGGGTCAAACCATTTGCCTTGAGCACCTCGTCGGGGAGCTCGGAATAGAAGTGCTCGGTGCCGGGCACGCGCTTGAAGACCGGACGGGTGTCCAGGCCAATGCGCGGATGGCTCGAGCGGGGCGCGAAGCGATCGCCCTTGGGGAAATCGCGCGGGCTCGGAACGGCGCCGGGTACCTGGTGCAGACGGCCCGAACCGCTCTCGATGGACAGAACGGAGCCCAGAAGACCGCGGGTGTACTCGTGGATCGGGTTAGTGAGCAGCTCCTTGGTGGGCGCCTGCTCGATAACCTGACCGGCGTACATAACCGTGATGTTATGGGCGACCTCGGCGACCAGCGCCAAGTCATGCGAGACGAAGATCATGGCAAAGCCGAGCTTGGCCTGAAGGTCGTTGAGCAGCTTGATGACCTGCTTCTGGACGGTAACGTCCAGAGCGGTCGTGGGCTCGTCGCAGATGACCAGTTTGGGGTCGCGGGTAAGGGCCATAGCGATCAGGACACGCTGACGCTGGCCACCGGAAAGCTCATGCGGGTAGCTCTCGAGCGTACGCTTGGGGTCGAGGCCCACGAGCTCCAGGAGTTCCTCGGCGCTGCGGGTGCCGCCGCGCTTGGTGAGCTGCTTCATCTGGGCAGAGATGAGCATGGAGGGGTTGAGCGAGGACAGGGCGTCCTGATAGACCATAGCGATATCGGTACCGCGCAGGCCGAACCACTCCTTCTTGCTCATCTTGAGCAGGTCGCGGCCCTCCCAGAGGACCTCGCCGGAAAGGTGCTCGTCATCGTCGGTCAGGCCCATGATGGCCAGCGTGGTGATGGACTTACCGCAACCGGACTCGCCCACCAGGCCCATGGTCTGACCAGGACGGACGTCAAAGTTGACATGGTCGACGACGTTGATATCGCCGTGATGCTCAAACTGAATGCAGAAGTCACGGACCGAGAGAATCGGTTCGACAGACTCGTCGGGCACATGGCGATCGTCACGCTTGAGCTCGACATCGCGCAGGGCGCCAAGGCGAGCGGAGAGGGACTGGGCCTGCTCCTTGTAGGCGCGAACGGGGTCGGAGACCAGCAGGTCGGCCTCGCGACGCTTGGAGGAATCGGTCGGATCCAGGGCGGCGGAGGGAGCAGCGGCCATGGCGTCGGTAATGCCCTCGGAGAGGATGTTGAGCGCCAGGCAGGTGATCATGATGGCCAGGCCCGGGAACAGCGCCTGCCACCAACGGCCGGCGAGCACGCCGCCGCGGGCGTCGGCGAGGATGTTGCCCCAGGTAGCGGTGGGCTCCTGGATACCAGCGCCGATGAAGGTCAGCGAGGCCTCGAAGATGATGGCGTCGGCGACCAGGGTAACGGTGAAGACCATGATCGGGGCGATGCAGTTACGCAGAACATGCTTGATCAAAATCCACGGAGCCTTGGCGCCGGAAACGATGACCGCGCGGACATAGTCCTCGCCGTACTCGGACACGATGTTGGCGCGCACGATACGGGCAATCTGCGGAGTGTACATAAAGCCGATGGCGAAGATGATCGACGGCACGGAGTTGCCCAGGATGGAGACGAAGACGGCCGCGAGGGCGATGCCCGGGATGGACATGATGATGTCCAGGATACGCATGATCGTCTCGGAAACGGCCTTGCGCGAAACCGCCGCAAGGGCGCCCACGACCGAGCCGCAGACCAGAGCCATGGCAGTGGCGCCAAAGCCGATAATCAGCGAGTAACGACCACCGTAGAGCATGCGCGACAGAATGTCGCGACCCTTATCGTCGGTACCGAAGATAAATCCGTTGCCGGGAGCCTGGCGAGCCGTAAAAATCTCGACCGGGCTATAGGGGGCAAGAAGGGGCGCCAGAATCGCAGTCAGGGCGACCAGCACCAACACGACGGCGGCAATCTTAGAAGACAGCGTCATCTTCTTCCAGCCACCGAGCTTGAGCCCCTTGGAGGCAGCCTTCTCGAGCTGCTCGGTTTGCTTCTCTCGAATCTTTACCATAATCTACACCGTCCTGATGCGCGGGTTGATGAGCAGGTAGAGCATGTCAACCACGATGTTGATGATGATGAAGGCAAGAGCAACGACGATAACGACGCCCTGAACCAGGTTCGCCTCGTTGCCCTGAACGCCCTGCAGAATCGCGGTGCCCATGCCGGGGAGGTTGAAGATAACCTCGATGACGACGGCGCCGCCCATGAGGTAACCGATCTTAAGACCGAGGGTGGTGACCGGGGTGATCAGCGCATTGCGAAGAACGTTGATGCCGACGACGACCTTCTCGGGAACGCCGGCGCCGCGAGCCATACGGACATAATCCTTATCGAGCTCCTCGACCATGGCGGTACGCACGATACGAGTCATCTGGCCCGTCAGCGGAAATGCCAAGGCGATAGCGGGCATGATCATACGTCCCAGATAGCCAGCCGGATTCGTGGTGAAGTGAGGCAGAGCACCCGATGCCGGAAGCACCTTAAGGTAGGAAGAGAACAGCAGGATCAACAGAACGGCAAGCCAGAACGACGGGGTTGCCAAGCCGGCGATGGAAAAGACGCGGATCACTTGGTCCGGCCATTTGTCGCGATACAGTGCCGCGATGACGCCGAGTAAAAACGAAACGACCGCACCGATGGCAAGGCCGATGAAGGTCAGCTGCATCGTGACGGGCAGGGCCGTGGAGATGCGCTTGGCAACGGAGTTGCGAGCAGCACCATAGGTGCCCATGTCGCCATGGATCAAATCGCCCATATAGCGCACGTAGCGCACAGGCCAGGGGTCGTCCAGACCATACTTCTCATGGTACTCGGCAACCGCCTCGGGCGAGGCACCGTCACCCAACGCCGTGTAGGCGGGGTCGGTCTTGGAGAACGACATAAGGAAGAACACCAGGACGGTGACGCCCAATGCCATGATCGGCAGCGCCACAAGACGCCTTCCAATCAAACGTAGCAAGTTGTTCACGTTCTCTCCCCTTTCTTTTGTCGGTAGGACCAACTGGTATATGAGTACGGATACTCATTACAAGACCCGAGCGACATCGAGGTCGCCCGGGTCTTTGTTTCAACTATGAGGATACGGTCCCAACGACCGACATCCTGCATACAGACTCAAGCGAGTCTTACGCCTTGACGGTCGCAACGCCCCTGAAGGACATGCTCGTCGTGCCGATGCCCTTGAAGCCATCGAGGGCCTCGCCGTTGGGCGCAGTGGACGGATCGTCCCAGGAAGCGGAGACGGTCTTGACGTGGACAACGGGGTACAGAACGGCGTTGTCGGCAATGATGTCGAAGCACTCGTTCCACTTCTTCTGCTGCTCATCGCCCTCAGCGGCAAGAGCCTCGTCCATGAGACCGTGGAGCTTCTGCCACTCAGCGGACTCCTTCCACGGGCAACGGGTCTGCATCCAGACGTTGTCGCCGTACCACCAGTTGAGCAGCAGGTCGGGGTCGGCGCCGAAGCAGGAAGGATCGCCAGGGGCAAGGAGGATATCGTAGGCCTCGCCGCCGTCGATGGCAGCGTAGGTGGCCGGCGAGGTATCGGTCTGGATGGTCACATCGAAGCCGAGAGCGTCGAGGTCATTCTTGACCTGGGCGGCCATGCCCTTAATCTGCTCGTTGTCGGTGGTGCGCAGGGTAATGGCACCCGGGGTGATGCCAGACTCCTCGATGAGCTTCTTAGCCTTCTTGGCGTCGGTCTTGTACACCGTGGAAGCCTCATGATAGTTGGTGAAGCTCTTGGGCAGGTAGCAGCTGGCAGCGGTGGCAAGGCCGGCGAAGGTGTTGCTGACCATCTTCTCGGTGTCGAGCGCATACATGACAGCCTGACGGACCTTGACGTTGTTCCAAGGCTCCTTGGCGACGTTGAACATGATGAAGCGGGTGCCGAAACCCTGAACGTTATCGATCTTGCAGCCGGCGCTCTCGAGCTGGTCGACGGCGTCAGCGGTAACGAGCTCCATAACGAGCGTGGAGCCCTCCTGCTGAGCGGTAACGCGAGCGGTGGGGTCGGTCAGGATGCTGTACTGGATCTTCTTATCCTCGGCAGCATACTCACCGTTGTACTCGGGGTTGGGAACCAGGGTGATCTCGGTATCGGAGATAGAGTCGTACATCCAGGGGCCGGAGCCGATCGGCTGCTTGGCGCGATCCTCCTCGGTCTGGGTGGCCGGGGTAACGCGGACGATGGCCAGACGATCCTTGAGCAGGGAGAAGTTGGGGACCTTGGTCTTGACCGTCACGGTGCTGGCGTCCTTGGCCTCGATGGACTCGAAGGGCTGGAAGAACGGGGCATAGGTAGCGGAAGCGGCGCAAGCGGTGTAGGAGGCAACGACATCGTCAGCGGTGACCTCGGTGCCATCGGAGAACTTGGCGCCCTTGCGGATGGTGACCTCGAAAGTGGTGTCGTCCACAGACTTGGGATCGTCGGTGGCGAGCTCTTTGAAGGTGCTGTAGTCGTGGTAATCGATGCCGTAGAGGCCCTCGACGACGTGCCAGTTAGCACCCAGGCCCACAGCGGAGCCGGTGCTGGCGGGATCGAAGCTGGACGGAGCGTAAGCGGAACCAGCGGTGATCACGCCGCCGCCACGGTTGGCGGAATCGGTGGAACCGGAAGCGGAACCCTCGTCGCTAGAGCTGCCACCGCAGCCGGTGAGACCAAGCCCTGCGACAGCAGCGACGCTGCCGGTGAGGCCGAGGAACGAACGCCTGGACATACCCTTGTTGATGATGGCCATGTCTTCTCCTATCAATAGAGAATCTTACCCGGGAGCGCCTAGACGTGCCCCCGCGCAACTTGCGGACGATATATACCTTACCTACCGACGAACCCAACTGAGGTGCCGCGCTCGGCGACCGATACATACATACGCTTGAACGGTATTTGCTACCGTTCACCGAATTCATTGACAAACGATTCGCCAGACAGTATGTATCGACGAGGTGAGATATCAGTCTTCGTCAACCCGCAGGATAGCAGGGTTGTTCACCATGGCTAGTCAAACGTTTTAGCGTTAATTAAACCCGAAATCGGCTGGTAATCGCCGTGAAATAAATGATTGAAAATCACGCAATCATGTATATCAGTTGTTTAGAGGCGTGTTTAGTTTTCGGATTGCTTTGCCGCCGCCTCGGCGCGCTCGGCATTCCATGCAACGAGCGCCTCGTGAACCGCTTTGGCGACATCGGCAGGAATGCCTCGAACTTCCGCGATCTCTTGCTCGCTCGCCGCGCGCAAACGCTTCATCGAGCCAAAATGGCGCATAAGGGCACGTTTTCTGGTGGGTCCCACGCCTGGAACGTCATCGAGTACCGAAACCGTCATGGCTTTATCGCGCAATTCGCGATGGAACGTGATGGCAAAACGGTGCGATTCATCGCGCACCTGTTTAATTAGATAGAGCGACGCGGACCCGGTCGGCAGCACGACGGGAGTCTCGTCCCAAGGCACGAAAACCTCCTCATCGGCCTTTGCCAAGCCACAAACTGGTATATCGAGCCCAAGAGCCTCAAGTTGCTTGATCGCAGCGGTCAATTGCGGCTTACCGCCATCGACAACGAGCAAATCGGGGCGCGAGCCAAAGCGCTCGTCGGCCATGCGCTCGGGAGCATAACGTCGTCCCAAAACCTCGGACATCGACACGAAGTCGTTTGCCTCGTCCAATTCGGCCTGAATTTTAAAACGACGATACTGACTCTTGTCGGCGCGCCCGTTGGTAAACACCACCATCGAGGCGACCGTAAAGGTGCCATGCAGTGTAGAGATATCGAAGCACTCGATACGCAACGGCGGCGATGGCAGCGCCAACGCACTTTCGAGCTCCAGGAGCGCTTGATTGGTGCGGTCGTCAGCGTACCCCGTTCGCATCATGTAGCGCATGAGGGCATGGCGCGCATTTTTGGATGCCATATCGAGCAGACGGTGCTTTTCGCCACGCTGCGGCCTATGGAGATGGCAGGAACGCTCACGCTTGCCCGCAAGCCACTCCCCCAGCGCTTCCGCATCCTCAAGCTCGACGGAAAGGTTGACCTCAGCTGGAATATCAGCCGTCTCGTCGTAATAGCGCTTAAGAAAGCCCGACTGGAGCTCTTCCTCGTCAACATCAAGACCCTTGTCGAGAATGAACTCGCAGGTGCGAACTGTTCGGCCCTCGCGAACGACGAAGACGCAAGCGGCGGAGATGGTCTCCTCGCGATAGAAACCGATGACATCTATATCGACACTGGAGGGAAAAACGACTTGCTGACGATCGTCCAGACCCCTGATGACCTCCAAACGACGTTTGACGCGTGCCGCGCGCTCAAAGTCGAGCGCCTCAGCGGCATCCGTCATCTCGGAGGTCAGCTCATCGACGACATCCTTGCGATGGCCCGACAAAAAGCGCTCGACACGCTTGACGTTCTTGGCATAGTCTGCCGGGGAAATCACGCCGACACACGCACCCGGGCCGCGCCCGACATGGTAGTCAAAGCAGGGGCGCCCGTTTTGCGCGCAAATCATATTGACGATGTCTTCCTCGCCCTTGTGGGACTCGACGATACGGCGACAACGACGCCACTCCGCACAGGATGCGGAGCAGATGGGGATAACCTTGCGCAGCGTATCTATCGTCTCACGTGCCGCGCGGCTATCGGTATAAGGTCCAAAATAGCGCGTTCCCGGCTTATGACGCTCACGCGTGTATTTGATAGCGGGATACAGGTCGCCCTTTGTAATGGCGATAAAGGGGTAGCTCTTGTCATCCTTGAGGTCGACGTTAAAGTACGGATGGTACTGACCAATCAAATTGCGCTCGAGCACCAACGCCTCGTGCTCGGTCTCCACCACGATATAGTCAAAGCTCGCCACCAGCTGCATCATCAGCGGGATCTTCTGGCGCTCGTCCTGCAGCGTCACGTACTGACGCATACGGGCGCGCAGGTTTTTCGCCTTGCCCACGTAGATGACATCGCCCTTGGCGTCTTTCCAAAGGTAGCAGCCGGGCTGCGTGGGAACGCGCGAAACCTGCTCGGCAAGCGTTGGAATGTTGTCGTGACCGGCCACGCGCACCTACTTGCGACGAATCAGCGCCGAGACCTCGGGCATCTTAAGGACGACGGCAAGGCCAAAGGTAACAGCAAGCGAGACGACACCCGCAACGCAAACGTAGCCAAGAGTAATCAGAATCGAGCCGCCAAGTGCCCCGACAAAGTGCTCAAGCGCCCACATGACGCCGGCGCCTGCGGCAGCACCCAGGCCACCGAGCAAAAGGCCAAAGAAACCGCCATGCAGGATAGATTTAACCTGAAGACCACGCAGACGACGACGCAGCCACCACAGCGAGCAACCGACCAAGATCACGTAGTCGACGACATACGAAAGCGCGATTGCCGGCATACCGAAGCCCAGCACAACGCCAAACAGCAGAACCGAGCCGGCCTGGCCGATGGCGGAATACAGGCAATAGCGGCTATAGGGCTTCATGTCGAGCAAGGCAGAGAAGCTCTTCTGCATCAGCACGACCACGCCGTAGAGCGGCAGCGAGAACGCCAAGTAGACAAGGAACTCGGACACCAGCGCCACGCCGGACTCATCGAACTTGCCAGCGCAGTAGATCATGTTGAGCGGACGCGCGAAGACAATCAGGTACAGCGCGAACGGAACCAGGAAGAACAGCATCTGGGCGACGCCACGCGAAATGCCCGTGCGAACGCTGTCGTAATCCTTCTCCTGTGCGTCGTGAGAGAGCTCGGTATAGAGCGCCGTCGAAAGCGAGGCGGCAATCAGCGCGTAGGGCAGCGTGTACCACAGGCGCGCATAGGCGATGACGGAAGGACCGGTCTCGGGCTGGACCACCAGCGCGGCAGCGTTCGTGATAGAAGTCGAGACAAACATGCACACCGTAGCGAGCAGCGTCGGGATACCGAGCGCAATCGTCTGGCGCAGTGCGGGGTCCTTAAAGTCGATATGGATATGGGGATGCACGCCGTGCTTGCCAAGCGCGGGGATCTGACAAGCCATCTGAACAAAGACACCGAGGGTCGTACCGGCCGCAATCAAGATGATGCCGGCACGTTCGCCAAACTGTGCGGACACGGGCGCAAAGCCCATAAAGCTCGCAATGACGATCACATTGTTGAGGACCGGGGCAAACGTCGACCAGAAGTAGTCGCGGTGTGCGTTGAGAACGCCCGAGAACACCGAGCCCAAACCATAAAACAGAATCTGGATGGCGAAGAAACGGAACATGAACGCAGCGGTATCCATGCTGCCGCCGTCACCCGAAAGGAACGATTGCGTCCAAATAAAGCCCGGAGCGAACACGGTCCCCAGCAACGAAATGCCACCCAGCACCAATAGCAGAATACCGAGCAGGTTGCCCACGTACTCGTTCGAGGCCTCGCGACCCTGCTCACGCCTCACGCCCATGTACACGGGCAAAAACGCCGTCACGAGCATGCCGCCCATCACGAGTTCGTAGAGCATATTGGGCAGGTTGTTGGCGACCTGATAGGAGGACGAGAGCAGCGACATGCCGATAGCGGCCGCCATTGCCCATGTGCGGATAAAGCCGGTGACGCGAGACACGATGGTCAGGATGGTCATAAGCCCGGCGGAACGACCAACCGTGGAGTAGTCCGACGAGCCCATATCATCAGTGCCATCTCGCGACGAAGAAGCTTCGGATGAGGGTGTCTGAGGCGCAGATTCTTTTGCAAAATGAGCTCCGCACTTCAATTCTTCCTGCGGCATCGCTCAGTCCTCTCTCGTAATCGGGGCGACCGTCGCCCCGCAAAATGCAATTAAATCATCGGGTGCAAGCTCAAGCTGATAACCACGCTTGCCTCCCGAAATAAAAATGGTATCCCAAAGGACACATGTCTCATCAATGAGCGTCCGGTAGCGTTTTTTCATACCGACCGGACTGCAGCCGCCGCGAACGTAGCCAGTCGCCGCAAGCAAATCCTTCACATGCATCATGGCCAAGGACTTCTCCCCCGCGGCACGCGCGGCGGACTTTAGATCGAGCTCGTCGGCAACAGGGATGCAGCACACGACATGGTCGTTGGACGGCGTCACGCAGACCAAGGTCTTAAATCCTTGTCCGGGCTCCTCGCCAAGCTGCTCCGAAATCGCGACCCCCAGGCCCGCCGACTCATCACCATCGTCTTCGTACGTATGTAGAACATAGGAAATGCCGGCGCTTTCCAGCTCGCGCATCGCATTGGTTTTTGGCGTCTTTACAGCCTTTGCCATGGCATATCCTTTCCCTCGCATTCGGACGCAAGGATTAAGTATATGTCCAATTCGGCTGCATACGTCACTTCGACACAGCAAGCGCCATCGAATCACAAGGAGTCGATGGCGCCCATAAACTGAATCGCCTATTTATTGAGCATCAAGTTGAGCCTGACGCTCCCGGTCACGCCTGAGCAACGGCGCCAAAAACTTGCCCGTATAACTTTGCGGACAGTCCGCAACCTGCTCCGGTGTGCCCGAAACCACGACGGTTCCGCCGCCGTTACCGCCCTCGGGGCCCATATCGATCAGGCGGTCGGCAACCTTGATGACATCAAGGTTGTGTTCAATCACCAGCACCGTGTTGCCCGCATCGACCAAGCGCTGCAGCACATCGAGCAGCTGGCGGACGTCCTCAAAATGAAGGCCGGTCGTCGGCTCATCCAAAATATAGAACGTCTTGCCCGTCTGGCGTCGATGAAGCTCCTTGGCGAGCTTCACACGCTGCGCCTCGCCGCCCGAGAGCGTCGTGGCGGGCTGGCCCAGGCTCACGTAGCCCAAGCCTACATCGTACAGCGTCTGGAGCTTGCGCTTAATCTGCGGGATATTCCCAAAGAAGGCCAGTGCCTCGGTGACGCTCATGTCGAGCACGTCCGAGATGGTCTTACCACGGTAGGTGACCTCAAGCGTCTCGCGGTTATAGCGTTTGCCGCCGCAGACCTCACAGGGGACATAGATATCGGGAAGGAAGTGCATCTCGATCTTAATTTGTCCGTCGCCCTTGCATGCTTCGCAGCGACCGCCGCTCACGTTAAAGGAGAAACGTCCCGGCGAGTAGCCACGCGCCTTCGACTCCGGCGTACTCGCAAACAGCGCGCGAAGATCATCCCACAGGCCAATGTACGTAGCAGGGTTGGAACGCGGCGTGCGACCAATCGGCGACTGGTCGATATCGATAACCTTATCGATACACTCGATGCCCTCGATTTTCTTATACGGACCCACAGGGCGCGTCGAACGGTGAATGGCATTCGTAAGGGCAGGCGCGATGGTGTCGGTAACCAGGGAGCTCTTACCCGATCCCGACACGCCGGTAACGACCGTAAGCGTACCAAACTCGATCTTGGCGGTAACGTTTTTGAGGTTGTTGGCGCGGGCGCCCGTGATCTTAAGGCAGCCGCGACCGGGCTTGCGGCGTTCATCGGGAACCCGAATCATTCGCTTGCCGGTCAGGTAGGCACCCGTCATCGAATCGGGGCACGCCATGATATCGGCAGGCGTTCCCGCGGCGACCACGTGTCCGCCGTTCACGCCCGCGCCGGGGCCCATGTCGATCACATAGTCGGCAGCACGAATCGTATCCTCATCATGCTCGACGACGATGACGGTATTGCCGATATCGCGTAGGCGCTCAAGCGTCTTGATCAGGCGCTCGTTATCACGCTGATGGAGGCCAATCGATGGCTCGTCCAAAATGTACAGGACACCCATGAGGCCGGCGCCGATCTGCGTTGCCAGGCGAATGCGCTGGGCCTCGCCTCCGGAAAGCGTCGCCGAGGCACGATCGAGGGTCAGATAGTCGAGTCCGACATCGACCAGAAAACGCAAGCGCTCCAGGATTTCCTTGACGATGCGCCCGCCGATAAACTGTTGGCGCTCGGTGAGTTCCAGGCCCTCAAAAAACTCGAGCGACTCACGGCACGACAGACAACAAACCTCGTAAATGGACTTGCCGCCCACGGTGACGGCGAGCATCTCGGGGCGCAAACGAGCGCCGTGGCAGCTCGAGCACGGCTCCTCGCGGATGTACTTCTCCAAGCGCGCCTTGGTGTTCTCATTCGTCGTCTCGGTATAGCGCTCGTACAGGATATTGCGCACACCCGAGAACTTGGTGTCCCACTGGCTGCGGCGCCCATCGAGCTTTTGATAGTCGACCGAAATCTTCTGGTCGCCCATGCCGTCTAAAAACGCACGACACACCCGCGGAGGCAGATCCTCCCACGGCGTATCGACGCTCACCTTAAAGTGTTTGCAGACCGCAGCGAAAATCTGCGGATAGTAGTTAGAGTTGCCAAACAGGCTGCCAAAGACCCCGTCGGCGATCGACTTCGAGGGGTCTTCGATTAGGGCCTCGGCATCGACCGTCTTCTTAAAGCCCAGGCCATCGCACTCGGGGCACGCGCCATAGGGCGCGTTGAACGAGAAATCACGCGGCTGCAGGTCATCGATGGAGTGTCCATGCTCCGGGCACGCTAACGCCAGCGAATACTCCAGCAACTCGCCTTCGGTCCCCTCGGGAGCGTCGCGGTCGGGCAGCAAGTATACGTTCACATTGCCGTGCGCCAGCGCAGTCGCCTGTTCAACGGACTCGGCAATACGGCCCAGCGAGTTCTCGCGAATCACGATGCGGTCGACCACGACCTCGATATCGTGCTTGAATTTCTTATCCAAATCGATAGGGTCATCAAGCGAGCGAACCTCGCCGTCGACACGCACGCGGCTAAAGCCCTCGGCGCGAAGGTCCTCAAACAGCTTGGTGTACTCGCCTTTTCGCCCGCGCACCACCGGTGCCAGCACAAACGCGCGGCGGCCCTCCCCCGCCGCCAGGACCTTATCGGCGACCTGGTCGGTCGTCTGGCGCTCAATGACGCGGCCGCATTCGGGACAGTGCGGGGTGCCCACACGGGCGAACAGCAGACGCAGATAGTCATAAATCTCGGTTACGGTGCCAACCGTCGAGCGAGGGTTTTTAGATGTCGTCTTTTGGTCGATCGACACCGCCGGCGAAAGGCCGTCGATTGAATCCAAGTCGGGTTTGTCCATCTGGCCCAAGAACTGGCGCGCATAACTCGAAAGGCTCTCGACGTATCGACGCTGGCCCTCGGCATAGATAGTGTCGAATGCCAGCGAACTCTTGCCCGAGCCAGAAAGACCGGTAATGACCACGAGTTGGTCACGCGGAATGGAAACATCGATATCACGGAGGTTGTGCTCACGAGCGCCGCGAATAACGATAGAGGAATCAGACATGGAAGCTCCTTGCCTCCTATTGCATCGGATCATACTGCCGATGAGTTTAGCGCACTCGACGCGCACAGATGTTCGTAATACAAGATTCGCAGACCTTTAGCTTTGCGTATCGGGCGCTTTGTTTCTCGAAATGCCGTGGAAAGGTTACAGTAATCTAATACTGAACTTAATTTGCTGTACCAGAGGAACGTCCATGACCGAAGATATCCCCCTTGAAATCACTTCGAGCGACATGGCCAATCTGCCCATATTCATCGCCGTCCTTATCGTGGCCGCCGTCGTCGTGCGCGTGTATTTTTCAATCAAACGCAACGAAAAGCCACCCATTGCCCGCGTCTTTTGGTGCGCGACGCTCCTCATCCCGCTCGGCGTGGTAGCTGCATGGATTACGAATCAATCGCTCGTAAATGAGGGCAGCTCCCTATGGGTCCTTTCTTATTCGGCGCTCGGTGCTGCCGCCGTCATGCTTCTTGTCGAGCCCTTGGTTTCGGGACTTATCGACCAAACCGACCTTGCGACGGGAACGGTTGCCTGTATTTGCCGCGACATCCTTGTCATCGCCGCTGTTTCAGCGCTCTCGTTCGTTTCAATCGAAATTGCCTGCAACGAAACGTTCTATCGCATTCCCGCCAACTCATTCGGGTTTTCCGTCGGGTTGCTCGCGACGGTTCTGCTCTCCCTTTATTTGCTGGGACAGCGTCATGGAGGCGTCATGGTCCTCGTGCCCGTCGTCTGTTGCGTCCTTGGCATTGCCGAGCACTTCGTCATAACGTTTAAAGGCGAAGCCATCCTGCCAAGCGATATCTTGGCCCTTGGCACCGCAATGGAAGTGAGCGAGGGATACGAGTTTACCTTTACCGCCGGAATCGTAACCTCTCTCGCCCTGCTGGAGATTTCCCTGGGGCTTCTTTCGCTCATCCGACCGCGAAAGCTCCGTACGCCCACCCATGTCTTCCCCGCTATCGCCGCTAACCTCTGTGCTTTTCTGCTAGTGACCGTTGTGGGGCTCTCAGGCTTTTCCAACATCGACTTGGAGCAGGCGCTGGATTTTGGATTTGACCGTTGGCAGCCCATCACCACGTATGCGTCTCAGGGTTTTATCACTTCGTTCACCGAAATGGTCAACGAGT
Source organism: Collinsella sp. TF11-5AC (assembly GCF_003436775.1). Lineage (NCBI taxonomy): Bacteria > Bacillati > Actinomycetota > Coriobacteriia > Coriobacteriales > Coriobacteriaceae > Collinsella > Collinsella sp. TF11-5AC. Next base: position 9,235 of record NZ_QSQO01000015.1, on the reverse strand, counting down.
TGCCCATTGAGAAGCCCGAAGACTATACGCCCGATGAGGCGCAGAGCATCGAGCAGGAGCTCGCCGCCGTCTACGACAGCACATATGGCTCGAGCGAACAGCGCGCGGCGGCCGTTGCCCAGTTCAATGAAATCAAGCCGACGATTGTTGCCATCATGAACGAGAGTTTTAGCGACCTTTCGTGCTTTGAGCAGCTCCAGGCGGCCGGGTACTCCGGCCCCGCATTCTACAACTCGCTTCCCGACACACTTGTTCGCGGCACCATGCTCGCTTCGGTCGCCGGTGGCGGAACGGCGAACTCCGAATTCGAATTTTTGACCGGAGCGACAACGGCCTTTGTCGGATTAGGCAAGATCCCCTATCAGCTGTATCAGATGAATGGCGTAAACAGCCTGGCAAAGGACCTTAAAGAGCTTGGGTATACCACTACCGCTATGCACCCGCAAAACCCCGTCAACTACCATCGAGATAAAATCTATCAGCAGCTGGGCTTTGGAGACTTTCTTTCAATCGGCGATTTCGAAGGTGCGCCCTATTACCATGCCGGCGTATGCGACTACGCCACCTACGACAAGATACTCGACCTGCTTAGAACCGACGAAGCGCCGCAGTTCATCTTTGACGTCACGATGCAAAATCACGGCGGCTACGACTATGGCACCGTTCCCGCCGAAGAGCTGACAAACTATTGGGTCGAGGGAGCCAGCGAAGGCGCCAACAGCGCGCTCAACACCTATCTCACCTGCATCAACGCATCCGACCGGGACCTCGAGTACTTTATCAACGAGCTCCGCAACATCGGCAGACCGGTTGTTCTTGTCTTTTTTGGCGACCATCAGCCGAGCGCCGCAACGACTCTCAACGACGAGCTGTACCCTCAGGAAGATACGGCAAGCCACGCTTTCCGTATCTATCAGTCGACATATCTCGTCTGGGCTAACTATGAGATCGCCGGCAATACCGAGCTCAACGTCTACGACACCGTCGGGGCAAACGAGATTGCAGCCATTACCCTTAATAAGATCGGCGCCCCGCTCACCAATCACCAAAAGGCCCTGCTTGCGACAAGGTCAGATGTGCCCACCATCAATGTCGCCGGCTATCTCGGTGCCGACGGGCTGCGCTACGACTTGGAATCGGAAGACAGCCCCTACGCCTCGACGATCGACAAGCTGCAGCGCATGCAATACCTCGAGTTCGCCAGCAAAGTTCAGTAAGCCCGCCCATTCGCTTGGGCCCATCGTATTGCAAGCACGCTCGGCCCAAACGCATCGCAAATGACTCCCGCTCGCAAACGAGGGTACAATGACGCTCGTGTCACATCGCGGGGCCCCGGCCCCAGCATATACAAAGGAGTCATACATGGGTTGCGAACACGCACAGGCCGCCGGCGGACAAACGTCGCCGTCGCAATTTGAGGAGAACACGCTGTCCGAGGTCAAGCGCGTCATCGCCGTGCTTTCCGGCAAGGGCGGTGTCGGCAAGTCATTTGTCACCGGTGCCATCGCCACCGAGCTTGCCCGTCACGGCCACAAGGTCGGCGTCCTCGATGCCGACATCACCGGTCCCTCTATCCCCAAGATGTTCGGTATGAGTGGACGCCACGTCCATGCCCTTGGCAACCTTATGCTGCCCGAAATCTCCGAGCACGGCGTCAAGGTCATGAGCTCCAACCTGCTGCTCCAAAACGAGACCGACCCCGTCCTTTGGCGCGGTCCGGTCATCGCAGGCGCCATTAGGCAGTTCTGGAGCGAGACCTCGTGGGGCCCCATCGACTACCTGCTGGTCGACATGCCTCCGGGAACAGGCGACGTCGCGCTCACCGTCTTCCAGTCGCTGCCCGTCGACGGCATCGTCATCGTCACGAGCCCGCAGGATCTGGTCTCGATGATCGTCGCCAAGGCGGTCAACATGGCCGAGAAGATGAACGTCCCCATTCTGGGCATTGTCGAGAACATGAGCTATATTGAGTGCCCCGACTGCGGCAAGAAGATCGAGGTCTTTGGCAAGAGCAAGCTCCCCGAGGTCGCAGAGCGCTATAACCTCGACATCTTGGGGCAGCTTCCCATTAATCCGGCACTCGCCGAGGCCTGCGATAAGGGCGAGGTCGAGACCGCGCTGCCCGATGGCATGTTGCCCAAGGCAGTCTCTGCCGTCGAGGCTATTACCCCGCACGAGACCGACGAGGCCTAAGTGAACGCGAGCGCCTTCTATGACGTCCTGGTAATCGGCGGCGGGGCTTCAGGCCTCGCCGCCGCCATTACGGCCGCACGCGTTGGCAAAAGCGTCTGCATCGTTGAGCGCGATGTCGCCTGCGGCCTTAAGCTCCTTGCGACCGGTAACGGCCGCTGCAACCTCTCCAACGAATCGATCGATCCTCAGCGGTATAACCACCCAGCATTCGTCACATCCGTCATGGGCCCCCAGCCCGAACAAGAGCTTATGGGTTTCTTCTCCTCGCTGGGTATCATGACAACCTCCGAGGAAGGCCGGCTGTACCCGCGCTCCCTTCGCGCCGAATCGGTGCGCGACGCGCTTCTCAACGTTTGCGACCGCCTAGGTATCACCTTAATCTGCGGAGCCTACGTTGCCTCGGCGCACAAAGCTTCCGAAGGCTGGGCACTCCAAATAGACCGTCCAGCGCGGGCGCTCAAGGCAAAAAAGCACGACGACCGAAAATCGGAGCTCCGCTCGCTTCGGAAAGCGCTCGCTGATGTCCCTCGCAAGAACGTGGCCCTGCAGGCACATGCCGTAATTATCGCCACGGGCGGCAACCCCACCGGTATCGCCGATACGTTTCGCCTCCCCCTCACTTCGCTGCGCCCCATCCTCTGCCCCGTATCGGCAACGGTCTTTGGCGATCGGGCGGCGCTCAAGACGTTGGATGGCCTGCGCGTCCGCGCCCGCTTGACGCTCGCCCGCAATCATAATGAGCTCTGGCACGAAGACGGTGAAGTGCTGTTTCGAACCTTCGGTATCTCGGGCGTCGCTGTCTTCAACCTCTCTCGTCGTATCCAGCACGGCGATACGATCCTGCTCGACGTTTTCCCCGACCTCTCCAAAGACGAGTTGCTCGATACGCTCAACCGGCGCGTTGAGCTGCTCGGCGGCTTTTCGCCCCGCGATCCCCGTTGGCTCGACGGCATGCTCGCCCCGCAACTCTCCCGCGTCGTCTGCACAGCGTTCGAGCAGTGCCATCCAGGCTCCAACGATGTCATCCACCTGGTCTCGATCCTCAAGCACTTTAAGTTGCTCGTCAAGGGAACAGCCGAGGAGCGCTCAGCGCAGGTCACGCGTGGTGGCGTATCTGTCGAGAGCATCTCAACACCCAGCCTACGCGCGCGCAGCGTTGTCGACGCCCCGCTTTACGTCTGCGGTGAAGCGCTCGACATCGACGCCGATTGCGGAGGCTTTAACCTTGCGTGGGCCTGGATCTCGGGCATTCGCGCTGCAAGCAGCCTGTAGCCGCGCAGTCTATAATCAAAAACGCATTCGGGCCGTCTGGGATACCGGACGGCCTCTTTCTTGCCTCTAAGGAGACCTCGATGATCGAAATCACCCAAGTCAACGCGTCGCTCGATGAAGCCGACGATGAAAATGCCTGTCTCATTGTTGGCAAGCGAGTCGCCAAGCGCGTCCTACGTTGCAAGGACTCCGAGATCAAGTCCATCGAGCTCCACCGCAAGTCAATCGACGCTCGCAAAAAACGAGACGTCCATTTTATCCTGAGCTTTCGTGTTGAGCTGACTAGTCCCCACCTCGAGCGAGAAGCGGTCGACAGCGTTGCCGAGCGTGACCGCTCGCGCGTACGCGCGATAGAAGACGATGAGCCTTCATTCCCCTCCCCCGCCTCCGACGTACCTCAAGAACGCCCTGTCGTTGTCGGCGCCGGATGCGCCGGCCTTTTCGCTGCGCTTACGCTCGCCGAAGCAGGTCTTAAGCCCTTGCTCATCGAGCGCGGCGACCCGGCATTTCGCCGCTCGCAGGCGATCGACCTCTTTCTAAAGGAGCGCATCCTCGACCCCGAGAGCAATATCCAGTTTGGCCTGGGCGGCGCGGGGACCTTCTCGGACGGCAAGCTCAATACGGGAACCAAAAATCCCGCCCATCGCCTTATCCTCGAAACCTTCGTCGAGGCGGGTGCGCCCCGCGATATTCTGTGGGATGCCAAGCCGCACATTGGCTCCGACATCCTTCCCACGGTCGTCACCGCTATATCCCAGCGCATCGAGCAGCTCGGAGGTGTCGTCCGTTATCGAACGAAGCTCGTCGACATTCGCATCGACGCGTCTGGCGCCATCACCGGTATTGATGTCCAATCGTCCCAAGACACCGCTTGCGAGCCAATCGAGACAAAGCACCTCATCCTCGCCTGCGGGCATTCTGCTCGCGATATTTTTGAGCTCCTTAAGGACCACAACGTGGTCCTCGCACAAAAGACCTTTGCCATGGGCGTTCGCATCGAGCATCCGCAGCGCGACATCGACCGAGCCCAATTCGGAGCCTCGGCGGGACATCCTGCCCTCGGAGCAGCCCCCTACAAGCTCGTCGCCCATCTTCCCAACGGCCGCAGCGTGTTCTCGTTTTGCATGTGTCCCGGCGGGCAGGTTGTCGCCGCCTCTTCCGAGCAGGGCCACTTGTGCGTCAACGGCGCCAGTCTCAATGCCCGCGACGGACGCAACGCAAATGCCGCCCTGCTCGTTAACGTCACGCCTGAGGACCTTCCCAACGATGACCCACTCGCCGGCATCGAGCTCCAGCGCGCCTGCGAGGCGGCCGCCTACCGCCTGGGCGGTTCCAACTGGAACGCACCGGCACAGCTCGTCGGAGATTTCCTCGCAGGACGCGCCAGCAAGGCGCCCGGAAAGGTAAAGCCCACCTATCCGCTCGGTGTGACCTGGACGGCAATTGACGAAGCCCTGCCGCAGCATATCGTCGAGTCGCTCCGCCTGGGACTTCCCCTACTTGGAAAAAAGCTACGAGGCTACGACCGCTCCGATGCTGTCCTTACCGGCGTGGAGACTCGCTCGAGCTCACCGGTCACCGTCACCCGAGACCGAACATGCCATGCCGTGTCGACCCCGGGCCTCTACCCTTGCGGTGAGGGAGCTGGATATGCCGGCGGCATCATGAGCGCCGCCACCGACGGCATCCGTTGTGCCGAAGCCCTGATCGCAGACCTCTAACGCACGAATTCCAGCGCGCAAAAGACGCATGCCCCGAGCTCCGCAGGGAACTCGGGGCATGTTCGCTATTTCTTAAACCGTGCACCCTGGCGTTTTCTGCCCGATGCGAACGTGGAACCCTTGCGAGCCTGCGAACGTAAGCGCTCGATCGTCTCGTCCTCAGACGCACCCTCGAGCATCGCCCGAATCTGAACGACGGCATCGCGCAGGCGCGCCGCCTCCTCAAAGTCCATGGCGGCAGAAGCGTTACGCATATCCTCTTCCATGGTTTCGACGATCCGCACGAGCTCGTCATGCGGCAGTTCTTCCAACTGCTCCGCAAGTGTCTGCTCGGGCGCCACCGTTTCCGGCACGCCACCCTCGCCCGACTCATCGGGCGTATAGAATGCGCCATGGCCAAGAGAGTCGCCCTTCGAGCGTCCCTTGGAACCCACGGTTTTTTCGGCCTCGGCAATAAAACTTGAGATGTCGTTGATGGCCTTGCGCACCGTCTTGGGCACAATGCCATGCTCTTCGTTATATGCCATCTGAATCTCGCGACGGCGCTGCGTCTCCTCGATGGCCTCTTTCATCGAATCGGTCACAACGTCAGCATACATGATGACTTCGCCATCGGCGTTACGGGCCGCGCGGCCAATCGTCTGAATCAGCGAACGGCGGTTGCGCAAGAAGCCTTCCTTATCGGCATCGAGAATTGCCACCAGTGAGACCTCGGGAAGATCCAAGCCCTCGCGAAGCAGGTTGATGCCAACGAGAACATCGATCTTGCCCTCGCGCAGCGTTCGCAGGATCTCGACACGATCCATTGTCGCCGTATCAGAATGCATGTAATTGACCTTAATGCCCGCATCAAGCAGATGGTCGGTCAGGTCCTCGGCCATGCGCTTGGTCAACGTGGTCACCAGCACGCGCTCCTTGCGGGCAACGCGCTCGCGAATCTCGTCCTCAAGATCGTCAATCTGACCGCGAACCGGACGCACATCGATCTTGGGATCGAGCAGGCCGGTCGGACGAATAATCTGCTCAACATCGTTCTGGCTCACCCGCAGCTCGTAGTCGCCCGGCGTGGCCGAAACGTAGATGAACTGGGGGATCCTTGCCTCAAACTCATCGAAACGAAGCGGGCGGTTATCGAGTGCCGAAGGAAGGCGAAAACCGTGTTCCACCAGCGTCACCTTACGCGAGCGGTCACCTTCGTGCATGCCGCGAATCTGCGGCACCGTCACATGGCTCTCATCGATGATGCAGAGCATGTCCTTAGGGAAGTAATCGATCAGGGTAAACGGCGGCTCGCCCGGTTTTCGACCGTCCAGATGACGCGAGTAGTTCTCGATGCCGTTGCAAAAACCCATCGTCTCGAGCATCTCAAGATCATAATCGGTGCGCTGCTGCAGACGCTGCGCCTCGAGCAACTTATCAGTCGCCTTGAGCTCCGCCACGCGCTTCTCGCACTCTTCGCTGATCGATTTCAGAGCCGCCTTGACCTTCGGCTTCTCGGTCACGTAGTGCGATGCCGGCCATACGGGGATGGCCTCGTACTCACGAAGCATCTCACCGGTAACCTCATCGATCTCGGCAATCAGCTCGACCTCGTCGCCAAAGAACTCAAACCGCAACGGATGCTCGGCATAAGGCGGATACACGTCGACAACATCGCCGCGCACGCGGAACGTGCCGCGCGCCAGGTCATAGTCATTGCGATCATATTGAATGTCGATAAGTGCATGGATAAAGTCATCGCGCTCGAGCGGCACCTTCTTGTCGACGTTTGGAGCCAGACCCGCATAGTCCTCAGGAGAGCCAATGCCATAGATACACGAGACCGATGCGACAACGATCACATCGCGTCGAGAGAGCAGTGACGCGGTCGCCTGATGGCGCAGCATCTCGACCTCTTCGTTAATCGAGGAGTCTTTCTCGATATATGTATCGCTTTGCGGCACATACGCCTCGGGCTGATAGTAGTCGTAGTACGAGACAAAGTAGACCACAGCGTTGTTGGGAAAGAACTCTTTGAGCTCGCTCGCAAGCTGAGCGGCGAGCGTTTTATTGGGAGCCATGACCAGCGTCGGCTTCCCCAGGGCCTCAATAGTCTTAGCCATCGTGAAGGTCTTGCCCGAACCAGTCACGCCCAGCAAAACCTGATAGCGATCTCCGTCCCTCACACCCTGCACAAGCGACTCAATGGCCTTAGGCTGAGAACCTGCAGGCTCATAGGGAGACACGACCTCAAACGGCACCTCAGAGCCCTCAACGCCAAAACGTTTGAGCTCTCCTCCAACACGCTCAACTTCAAATTCCGCCATGGATACTCCTAACTCATATATCTGCAGTATACGCAGGCGGCAGGCATAGTCCTATACGAACCGATCGGGATAGAGGGTCTTGTAGCGAACCCAGGCATTATTGACACGAATCAGATACGCCTGCGTCTCGGGAAAGGTGATTGCATTATGAAGCGACGTGCTCTGCTGCGCCCATCCGTCGACATTGCCCATGCCGGCGTTATAGGCGGCAATGGCGCTGTCAGTCGACCCGTTAAAATACGTTAGAAGATACGAAAGATACGCACAGCCAAACTCGATGTTCGTAGCGGGATCGTTAAGGTTGTCGGCGGAATACTCGCTACCATCGACAAGACCCTTGGCAATCATATCCTGGGCAGTCTCGGGCATCAGCTGCATCAATCCCCGAGCGCCTTGATTCGACTCAGCCTCGGGATCCCAATTCGATTCCGACTTTATGACAGCACACACCAGATATGGATCAAGATTGTGCGAAATGCTCGATTGCTTTACATACGCCTCGTAGTCAATTGGATACAAAGGCTTAAAGAAGGCGGCAGGAGCATACGAGTAGACGAGCGAAATAAAGCCGAAGACGAGCACAACGGCAAGTGGCGCAACGCGATACCACGTAAAGAAACGTGTCTTAGGCATCGGCCTCCTCCTTATCCGTTACATCCCCGAAGCCATGGCGCACAAGCCATGCGTCCAGTTGTTCAAAGAGCGAATTATCGCCTCCCGCATTATCGATTACCGTCGTAGCGAGATTGCAAAGCGAAGCCTCATCAGGTTGGCATGCAGAGCGAGCATCAAAATCAGAGGACTCCATACCACGATGAATGGCACGCTCGCGACGAACTGCCAAAGGAGCACTGATAACCAGAATTTCATCAGCCAGGCCAAAAGCATCCTCAAAACCAGTCGGGGCAGAAACCTCGACAACCGCAAAGGGATAACGGGGGGACGAAACCGTACAACAAACCGGATCGAGAATCCTAAGCGAAAGCTGTTCAATGAGAACGGGGTGCACAAGGCCATTGAGCCGTGCGACCGAATCAGGAGAAGCGAAAGCTCGAGAAGCGAGGATGCTGCGGCGAATGCCGCCCTCCTCATCCAAAATATCCCAGCCAAATTCTTCCGCGAGGGCATTGACGATATCGGAGCCTGGCACATACAGCGATTTGGCAAGCTCGTCCAGATCGATAAGCATGGCGCCATGAGATTCGAGATAGCGGCAGGCAGTCGACTTACCCGAAGCAATATTGCCCAAGACAAAAACGGTAAACATCAAGTCCTCCCTAACGCCAATGGGAGTTATTATCGCGCAAATACAAAAGAAGGACTCAAAATACAGCCAAACAGTAAGACAAGCTAAAAGAAGGCGAGTTCTTGTATTACAGCTCTTTATA
>NZ_QSQO01000015.1:0-345 GCF_003436775.1 Collinsella sp. TF11-5AC | reverse complement strand
CAAGATCGTCTGGTGTAATTGAGTCATTCACGCCCCGTAAACGCAAAAAAGGGGGAGGCCGCGAGGCCTCCCCCTTCTTCAAGTCTTGCGACGGCTCGGTGCCGTCCACCGGTCAGCGGCGCCCTGGCCTCCCACGGGCTGGCCCCGCAGTACTCTCGGCGCGATGGGGCTTAGCTTCCGGGTTCGGAACGGGACCGGGCGTGCCCCCCATGCTCTGGCCGCTGACCGGTGGGCGGCGCCCACCGTTCACGGTGTCCTGGGTCTCATCTACGTGCCCTGGGGGCCGCATGGCGCATAGGGGAGGTGACTCGGGGGCATCCTCGTGCCCGGACCGCGCTTCAGAGC